>JAQBNV010000538.1 GCA_028288395.1 Adhaeribacter sp.
AGGTAACCGGCAATTTATCCCTTAATTTCAGGGCCGACCTAAATATTTTATTTTGTCGGTTTGTGCAGCCCACCTCGTCGGTCTTGCTGCGGTTAGGTTACGAAAATGCTTTGAGAGTGGCCCAGGAAAACCACGTCCGGTTTTGGCTGTTTGATCTGCGGCGGCGCGGTCCCGCTCAGACAGAAGATGAAAAATGGATTTTGGAAGATTTTTTCCCCCGTGTAGAACAGCAAACCAAAAAATATTTATTTTTTGCTTACCTGGTAACGCCTACCCATTATACCCACGTCCGGGAAGTAATCGGCCTGGAAAAACTGGCCCATTACTCGGCCCATAGTGAAATTTCGATTTTTGATTCGGAAGAAAAGGCCATTGATTGGCTAATGCTAAACCAGACGGCGAACGCCCAGGCCTGAAGTTTTTAGTTGTTCCTTTATTTTTCGGAATATTGCTGTACAATTTCCCGCAGCCAGCGCATCATCAGAAATAAAGCCAAAGCAGCTACCAGCGTTAATCCACAGTTTACCAGGAAAAAGTTGGCTTTATGGTCGTAGGTATCCCACATACTGGCCAGTACCCCCGACAATTTATTCCCGATAGAGGTAGCCAGAAACCAGCCGCCCATCATCAGGGCCGTCAGGCGGGGCGGACTTAACTTCGACACCAGCGATAAACCCATAGGGCTCAGGAATAATTCACCCACGGTAACCACCGCGTACGTGCCTACCAACCACCAACCCGAACTTTTTGCGGCACCATTATCGCCGGCATAAACGGCACCCACCATTACCAGCGTAGATAAAGCTGTAATAAAAAGGCCCCAGCAAATTTTAGCGGGCGTAGAAGGCTCTTTTCCCCGTCGTCGTAAAAAGCCAAATAACGACACAACCACCGGTGTAAGCAGAACCACAAAGAACGGGTTGATGGATTGAAATATTTCCGTTGAAATTAAATAAAGTTGCTGGCCGGCGGCAGGCCATTTGTCCTGGTCTAAATTATTCAGGTACGGTTCTACACCCTTTTTTGTGATTACTTTGCCCTCGCTATCGGTACTTGTCCGAAACATGGGATCATAAGCCGGCACCGTTTTTTCTTCGATATCCACCCGTTGCACCATACCCAGGGCTTGGGCTGGCTTTTCGACGGATGTTGGCAATTGCCGGTCGGTATAATATTCGGCCCAGGTAGTAAGGGCTGTTCCGTTTTGTTTAAATATTGCCCAGAAAACTACTACCACCGCAAAAATGGCCAGCAGCGCCGCTATTGGTTTTTTATCGGCAGCCGAAGCGCGCACCCACAACGATACATAATACAGCACGATGGGCAAGGCCCCGAAAATAAAAGCATCGGTAGAATCAGAGCCAAATATATTGCCGGGTATTAGCAGCCAACCCGCCATACCCGCCAGAAAAGCCGGTAACATTACAATGGTCATAATCCGGCCGATGGGCATATCGTTGGGCTGCACAGGTTTCCGGACATCTACGTCGCGGTAATGGCGGTTGCCCAGCCAGAAAATAATTACTCCCACAAACATGCCAATACCCGCCGTAACAAAAGCATACCCCCAACCATAATTGTTGCGCATATAAGCCGCCACAAAATTGCAAACACAGGCACCAATATTGATGCCCATGTAAAATATATTATAGCCGGTATCTTTCAGGGGCCGGTAAGGCTCTTTTGAATAAATGTTACCCAGCAGCGTAGAAATATTAGGCTTGAAAAAGCCATTTCCCACAATAATACAACCCAAGGATATATATAAAGCCAGGTCGCCGGGCAGGGCCAATCCGCAATATCCTATTCCCATTAATATTCCACCCAGCGTAATAGACAAGCGGTAACCCAATACCCGGTCGGCTAATAAACCGCCAATAAAAGGTGTCAGGTACACGAAGGCGATAAACGTACCGAATATATCCGAAGCCAGGCCTTTATCCAGGGCCAAACCGCCGCGCTGCGCATCTATCATGTACAGGAAAAAGATACCAATCATGAGGTAATAGCCGAAGCGTTCCCACATTTCTGAGAAAAAGAGGTAATATAAGCCTTTGGGGTGCTGGGGATTATTGGGTTGAGCCATGATAAAAGGTGGAATTTGCTGCCTTGGGCTTATCAGGATAGAAGTATATGCGGCGGCATAACTGCGGTATAGGTATGGTTAGCGGCTTTATTATTTTATTTTGGCGCATTGAAATAGAAACTAATAATTTTTCTACTGTCTATATCAATAAATGAAGTAAAGTAATCTTTTCCACCTCCTTTTGGATAAAGGGTATTTACCAGAAAATAATCTTCCTTTTTGGTGGATGCATTCATATAAACCCATTTCTTTCCATTTACAATAAGTCCAACATATTGCTTATAATAATTATCAAGCTTAAACCCTTCTCCTTTTTTGTTTATTGCTAGTAAATGCTTTTTTACAATTTCGTCAGCACTATCAATATCTTTAAGGGTAGTTGTAAACCTCTCAGAAATTACTTCATTAGGAACAGTAATATAAACGGAACTGTCTTTGCGAAATACAACTCTTTTTCCCCCATATAATATTTGCCCTTTTACTAAAGCAGCAAAGTTTAGAAAAAGAAATATTACACAAAATAAGTATTTCATAGATATTGCAGCTAACAGGATAGGAGTATATGCTTATCATTTACTATTGACGTAACTGCTGACGTGCAATAATAAATTATAAGCTTTTAATTACCTAATACGATTTAGTGAAAAGAGCCCTGGCTGTATAAGAATAAAGCCTACTCATATCTTTTTTGAGTAGGCTTTATTCGGTAGTGAGACGTACTGGGTTCGAACCAGTGACCTCTACCCTGTCAAGGTAGCGCTCTGAACCAGCTGAGCTAACATCCCGTGGTTTTACAAAGATAAAAAAATCCAGTGCATATTAAAAACCTCTTTACTACTTACCTTTGTCAGGGCCGAAAGCCGCCGATTTGTAACTTTAACACCATTAGGAAGTATAAAGGGACACAAGAAGCCCCGGCAATTGGTTTTATTACCCTTATCAGCTGAACTGAAAAAAACAAATTACACCTGATTACTATGAAAAAAGTTTCTTTACTCTTATTGGCCATTCTGTTAAGTTTGGCTGGGTATTCTCAAAAAAGAGTTACTACTACCGCTCCCATAAACCATAACCTGGAAGGTTCAACCGCCCCCGAAAACACGGGCTTTGGTATAAAAGGTGGTTTAAACTTCTCGGATGTACGCGATGCCGACGGCAATGCCAATCTGGAAGCGAAAACCAGTTACCACGTAGGAGCTTTTGCGCAGTTTAGCATTACCGACTGGTTCTCGCTGCAGCCCGAAGTGCTTTATTCCCGTAAAGGTTACGATTCTACGGGCGTAACCCGCAAGCTTGATTATTTTGATGTGCCCCTGTTGCTGGTATTTAATCCGCTCGATAATGTTAGTTTCCATGTGGGGCCCCAGGTTTCATTGCTCATGACCGTAAAAGATGGCGACAAGGAAATAAATAAAGAAGACTCTTACCAAAGCCTGGATTACGGCGTAGTAGGCGGCGTAGAAGCCCGGCTTTCTTTTTTCCGGGTGGGCGCCCGGTACAACTTAGGCCTCCGCGAAATTTACCAGGATACCTACCGTGATATAGCCACCAATATAAACCGGGACATTAAAAACGGTGCTTTTCAGGTTTACGTTGGTGTAGGCTTCCGCTAGAAAAATATAGTAACTACTTTATTAAAGAAAGAGGAACGGGCTTCCCCTTTCTTTGTTTAACCCCGCTCCGTTTAGTTAATTTTAAATCTGCAATATCAACCAGTCGTAAAAAGGCTTACTCCTCCCCCGATTTCAGCTGTTTGGTTACCTGCTTGATGCGTACCTGAAAACCATCCGGATCGTACATTACATCGTCTACATCCAGTTGTTCCAGCATATTCATCACGTCATCGGGGTGGTCGGTTGGTTTACCGGTTTCCAGGCTCACGTAACGCATGGTGGTCCAGAGCAGCGATTTCAGTTTCGTTTTGTCTTTGTTCAGCATCATCCCCTCTATTACTATGGTGGTGTTATCGAAATGAATAATGCGCGTTTGAATATAAATAACCGCTCCTAAATTTGCTGGTCGCAGGTAAGCAATATGGTGGTTGGTTACCAGCCAGTTCGCCCGGTGCTGGCGGGCCAGTTCCATCAGACTTAGGTTATAATATTTATAGGTATGCTCTTCCCGGGCATTCAGAAAATAATCAAAATACCGCACGTTGTTTAAATGGCCCAAAGGGTCGCAATCCTGGAAGCGCACAAAAAGCTTACTTTCCGGCACCTTAACCAATCCGTTGTCCGATTCCTGTTCTTTCATTAAATCTATTTTTTGTTTAGGAAAAGATATGTTTATTCCATCTGCGATTAAACCGGTGCATTGGTATTCCGGACAGCATGGTTCGCCGTCCAGGCCTCTTTGGCACCCGCCTGCCGGGCTTCCACCTCATATTTATTGTGGTAATACCCCTGGTGGAAAGACTCCCGCAGGTATAACCACAGAAAACGCCAGAAACCATGTTCTTTAAATTGCCGGATATGGCAGAGTTCGTGGGCCACCCAGGATCGGTTCTGTAAAAAGTCTTCTTTTTTAACCCCGCTTAAATAAATAGTTTTACCCACTACCATGGCCACGTTAGTAGATTTTAAAACCAGGCGCGCCAGCCGGGCTATTACCGATTTTTCAACTATTTTGTATTCCATAACCTAAATGATATTTGCCGGCGATAATTTATTTATCTAATTACTTCTAATTTACCGTCGGAGATGCAATTAGGCCATATTTATTTTAAGTCGATCGGATGGCCGCGCCAGTCGTCTGGTAAAGCATTAGCTATCAATTATCTAACTCATCGCCAGAAAATCAACCATTGCTGTTAGAATATTAAAACAATATCACTTTAAAAGGATATAAAAAATAGTATTTAAAAAATGTAGCCTTTTTTATTTGGTACTTTAAAATGTACTTCCTAATTTGGAACTATGAATAAGTCAAAAATTGCCTTAATCGACTTTAAAAAAGAATATTTGGAACCTAAAAACTATTTAACAAACCTGCTTTCTGCTTAAATACTGCTCGATAGGAGCAGTAAGTTTAAGTTAAATTACACAAAAGACACTTTATGAAGAATAGTATTTTATGCAGTCTGGCTGCCGTTTCTCTTGTTTTATCCATCTTTTTCGAAAGAACCGTCGATACCCCGCCTACCTCCGGAAATCGACAGCTACCAACCCTCCAAACTGCCTCTTTTCTCCCTCAGCCGCTGAACAATCCGGTTTCGGAACCAACCAAGTCCAGCGCCAAAGTACCTTCCTACAAAGATTCTCTTTTTTATAATTACCACTCCCAAACCTTAGGTGTTAAGTTAGAATATACCGAAGACAGGGAATTAATCGAAACCGTAACCGAATGGCTGGGCACACCTTACCGAAGCGGTTCCTCCTCTAAAAAAGGCACTGATTGTTCGGGTTTTGTTACCCGCATTTACAAAGAAGTTTATGGCATAGACCTGAGCCGCAGTTCCCGTTCAATGTTTCAGGATGTGAAGCGCATCAGCAAATCAGAAGCAAAAGAAGGCGACCTGATTTTTTTCCGGCGCGGGCCCAACCAACCCATTTACCATGTAGGTATTTATCTAAAA
>JAQBNV010000539.1 GCA_028288395.1 Adhaeribacter sp.
ATTTAGAGTTTATAACCAAAGGCCAGATCCCCGGCATCACCCAAGCCCGGCACAATGTAAGACCGCTCGTTTAACTTCTCGTCGAGGGCGCCCAACCAAAGACTCACGTTTGGCAATTCTCTTTGTACGTGTTCTACCCCTTCCGGACTGGCAATTACCGAAGCAATATGCACCTGCCGCGGCACGCCGAACCGCAACATGGCCTTATAAGTATGTACCAGCGACATGCCCGTAGCCAGCATCGGATCTACCAGAATTAGTACTTTTCCGGCAAGCGAAGGCGCTACCAAATAATCGACATTTACATTAATTTCGGCAGAAGCTTCCAGGCGGTAAGCCGCCACAAAGGCGCTGCCGGACTGATCGAAATAATTTAAAAAACCCTGGTGAAACGGTAGCCCGGCCCGCAATACTGTAGCCAGCACCGGAAAATCTGTTAAGGTTTGCTCCTCAGTCAGGGCCAGAGACGTACGAATTTGCCGGGGCGCATACGAGAGCTGGGTAGATATTTTATATGCCAGAATCTCGCCGATCCGCTCCATGTTCCGGCGAAAGCGGAGGGCATCTTTCTGAATATTAATATCTCGTAACTCCGCTATAAAATGATTCGCAACAGACGGTTCTTGGTTTAAAATATAGATCATGAGCAGCGCCGGTTATTTGGCCAGAGAATATTTCGATGGGCTAAAGATACGTAAGCCCCTGACTTTGCGCTAAAATTAAAGTAATATTTTGCAGATAAACCCCAAACCATTACCGGCGTAAAGTTAAAAGCAGGAATGAACCAATGCATTGCCAGCATGAAGTTTAAAAATATTAGTCCATGGGCTTTTGCCACTTCCGGTAACCGGTGCAGCCCGCTCCTATTAATATATTACAGCTACCTGGAGCTAATCAGGGAGCTACCTTATTAAACCCCGGGCGGTCCGGAACAAATCCGGCTGTATGGAGTACAAATTGTGATTTCGGAATATATCTCGTTACTTTAACTGGTCTTTCGTATTAATATCACCTATGAACTTAACCCGAACCCACCTTATTTTCCTACTGTTGCTGTCGCCTTTCTGCACCCTGGCCCAAGGCACCTTTGTTCCCTTAGACCGCGAAATGTACCATATAATAGACCGCTTCCACGTAAAATACGGAAACAAGGTACCCGACCTGCATACCGGCATCCGGCCCTACCGCCGCCTGGATGTAGCCAAACTGGCCGAAGAAACGCATTGGAACCAAGGCACCTTATCGGCAGCCGATCAGTTTAACAAAGAATATCTTTTGAACGATAACTGGGATTATACCACCCGCGAAGCGCGGCACACAGGCAAACCCTTGCTGAATTATTTTTTCCGGAACAAGGCCGATCTTTTTCACGCCGACGACCAGGATTACAGCCTGCGGATTAACCCGGTTCTGCAGTTTCAGGTGGGCAAAGACTCGGATACCGACGGGGCTCGCTACATAAATACCCGGGGGGTACAGGTAGAAGGCAATATTAACAACCGCTTAGGCTTTTATACTTTTCTGGCCGATAACCAGGCCCGCTTTCCGGGTTATGTAAACGAGCGCATCCAACGCGACACCATTGTACCCAACGAAGGGTATTACAAGCCCTTTAAATCCGATGGGTACGACTTTATTACGGCCCGGGGCTATATCAATTACGGTCTGAGCAAAAATATTAACGTGCAGTTCGGCCACGACAAAAACTTTATCGGCAATGGCTACCGCTCGCTGGTGTTATCGGATTATGCCGCGCCTTACTTTTTCCTGAAACTGAACACGAAGATATGGCGGTTGCACTACATGAACCTGTTTTCCGAAATGAATTCCAATTTTGAGTTCCGGGACCAGCTGTTTCCCAAAAAATATTTTGCTTACCATCACCTGAGCCTGAATATTACCCCAGCCATTAATGTGGGTTTGTTCGAGTCGGTGGTATTTGCGCGGGGCAAGGGGCGCTTTGAACTGCAATACCTCAACCCCATTATTTTTTACCGCTCCGTAGAGCAACAATTGGGCTCCGACGATAACTCGTTGCTGGGTTTTGATTTTAAAGCCAATATTTTACGGACCGGCCAGGTTTACGGACAGTTTATGCTGGATGAATTTTTATTGAGCGAAGTACGGGCGGGTAATGGCTGGTGGGCCAACAAACAATCTTTCCAGCTGGGCGCTAAATATTTTGATGTCGCCGGCGTACCCAACCTGGATGCACAAGGCGAATTTAACTTTATCCGGCCTTACACTTACCAGCACGAAAATAAGTTTACGAATTACCAGCATTACCAGCAACCCCTGGCCCACCCCATGGGCGCTAACCTTTACGAATTTATCGGTATTTTGCGTTATCAGCCCACCGGCCGCCTTTTTCTGACGGGTAAAGCTTTTTATACGAAGTACGGGGTAGATGCCGATAGTTCTAATTGGGGCTCTAACGTTTTATTATCCTACAACCAGCATCCCTATGCCGGCAGCGGGCAGCAGGAATACGGCCACGAGGTAGCCCAGGGTAACACCACCAACCTCCTGCACCTGGATTTAACGGCTTCCTGGCAGCTCCGGCACAACATGTTTATCGATGTAAAACAAATCATTCGCCGCCGGGAAAGCCAGTTGGCCAGCTTTAACAACAATGCCTC
Organism: Adhaeribacter sp.; assembly: GCA_028288395.1. Classification (GTDB taxonomy): domain Bacteria; phylum Bacteroidota; class Bacteroidia; order Cytophagales; family Hymenobacteraceae; genus Adhaeribacter. The sequence goes on from JAQBNV010000539.1 coordinate 2,640, forward strand.
TTTTACTTCGGTGTCGTTCCGCTGGAATATTCCGCAACGGTTACAGGAATTCTAAACTTTTTAATCCCACCGGCTCCGGGACG
>JAQBNV010000559.1 GCA_028288395.1 Adhaeribacter sp.
TGGCGCCGATAATATCTATAGAAAATTCCGCAATGATTCAGTTAAAGAAGAATACCCTTATCGAATCGCTAAAGAGAAAAAAGCAAGCCCCAGCCCAGATTCTGCTTTCGTTTTTTATCTGGAAAAAGCGGAATTCGGACGGCCTCTGTTTCTGGTAGATGCTGATACTTTGCAAATAGGAATGCCGACCGGCTGGTTTAATGGCCCGGTAGAATATTTCGTTCGGAAGAAAGTAACTGGCAAAGATTAAACAACTAGGCCATACGGCCCTGCGTCAGAATCCAGCGGTTGGGTACTTCTCCTTTTGAGGCGGCCAGGTAATCGTCGTAGCTACAGGGTACAATTTTAATATTTTTATCGCCGCTCAGCGCCTCTACTTCCATCCACCATTTATCCGATACCTTACTCTTGTAAAAGATCATCTTGTTAGGATTATCGTGGAAGGCAATGGCGTAGCGCATAAATTTTTTGCCGCTAAAGTCAGTTTCGTTTTTGCGGTGGTGGTATCCTTCTATAAAGTACCAGAGCATTACGGCCAGGGTCATGGCCGTGAGGCCGTGGGAGTCCTTTTCGGGATGGTATTCGTATAAACCAAACGAGGTTAGTCCATCGTTCAGGCCGGCATACCAGCAAAGTTGGCAAGCTTCCTCACCGGTTAAGCCAAACGGGTTGCCCCCGGTATTATTCGGTGCCGCTTGCGCATTTATCGCCGAAATATCAAAACTAATAAGATCTGCCTGCCGGATTACCGGTTCTACCAACTGGAAATTATTATGAATTTCGCCGACCCTTACCGTTTCGAAATGCAGTTTCTCCAGGGTAGCAATTACTTCGGGTTCCACCAAATACGACTGGTACGCCACCTGGCTCAGGCTGAAAAGATAATTGGGCTCGTGCATTAAAATCCGGTGCAGGTGCCGCTTGTTGTGGTGCGGTACGGCTGTGCTTTCCTGCATATCAATACAACTATCTACCGTAACCAGGTTTACGGCTTTGTCCAGGTTTTCGTAAGCCAGAAACTGCCCGAAATCCAGGTCGTGGCTGCCGCCGATTAAAATCGGTAAAGTATTATTGCTTATCAGGTTCTCTACAATCTCTTTTATCCGCAGGTAAGTGTCTTCGAGCGAAATGCCCGGCAGCAGGTTACCCAGGTCAGCAATTTTGTAAGCCCCGGTGCCTTTTTTCAGGGTGTAAAGTTTTCGGCGGACCTCGTTGGCCGGATGCAATACGGCCGGTTCCTGATCGCTGCCCCGAAATTCGTTAATGCCCATGATGGCTATATCGGCCGAGCGCCACTCCGGAAATTTATGACTAAATATACTAATGGCATTGCCCACTGATTTTGGATCAGTGGTATAGGCATCATCGAAATCCCGCAAGGGCTCGAAAAAAATAGATAGGTTCATAGAGAAGCGCCAGGAATAAAGGTAAAATTAATAAAATTTAAGGATGATGCCTGAATAGAACCCAATTTTGCAAAATATCAAAAAGGACCGGGAAAAGTTATGCCCGCAATTGCTGGTTATATCCGAAAAAGTCTTTTATTTAATGCTTCATAAAGAATCTTCCGATCGACATGGAAATAAGCAGAGTATTTGACATTCTACCATACCAGTTGAAGCATTACCCGCAAGCGGATTGCCTGGCTGCCAAAAATAATGGACGCTGGGAAAAGCATTCTACGGACGAGGTTATCAATACAATGAATCTTTTTAGCCTGGGATTGCTGAAGTCCGGTATCAAAAAGAATGATAAAATTGCTATTGTATCATTGAACCGGCCAGAATGGCTGATTGTCGATCACGGCATTCAGCAGGTAGGGGCCGTAAGCGTACCCATGTACCCCACTATTACTGTAGAAGATTACCGCTATATTTTCCGGGATGCGGAGGTGAAAATGATATTTGTATCGGATATCTCTTTGTACAACAAGGTTATTGCCGCCACCGCCGATATTGAGGGAATTCAGGAAATATATACGTTTGACGAAGTGTCCGGCGCCCGGTACTGGCGTGAATTATTAGCCCTGGCTGACCCGGCGGAAACGCCGCAACTGGAACCCATAAAAGCCGCTATCAGCCCCGACGATTTACTAACCATTATTTATACCTCTGGTACCACTGGTAATCCTAAAGGCGTAATGCTTACTCATAAGAACCTGGTAAGCAACGTGAACTCCAGCCGGCCATACGTACCGGTAAATCACACTCACGTAGCTTTAAGCTTTTTGCCGCTTTGTCATATTTATGAGCGTATGCTCACGGCTTTGTACATGGCCGAAGGCGTTTCTATTTACTTTGCCGAAAGCATGGAGGTGATTGCGGATAATTTAAAAGAAGTAAAGCCCCACGTTTTTTCGACGGTACCGCGCCTGCTGGAAAAAATATACGATAAAATAGTAGGCAAAGGCATGGAACTAACCGGGGTTAAACGGGGCCTGTTTTTCTGGGCTTTGAACCTGGGCCTGCAATATGATAATCAAAACCGTACGGCCTGGTATAATGCGCAGCTGGCCCTGGCCAATAAACTGATATTTAACAAATGGCGCGAAGCGCTGGGCGGTAATGTAATTGCTATTGTATCGGGCGGAGCCGCTTTACAACCGCGTTTGGCCCGGGTATTCTGGGCGGCAAAGATTCGGGTAATGGAAGGTTACGGCCTTACGGAAACCTCGCCGGTAATTGCGGTAAACCGGCACAACCCCGACGAAAACGTAATTGGTACGGTAGGACTGCTAGTGGACGATGTAGAAGTGAAAATTGCGCCGGATGGCGAAATATTAACCCGCGGCCCGCACGTGATGAAAGGATATTACAACCGCCCCGACCTGACGGCCGAAGTAATAGATCCGGAAGGTTGGTTTCATACCGGCGACATTGGTAAATTTGTGCAGGGTAAATACCTGAAAATTACCGATCGCAAAAAGGAGATGTTTAAAACTTCGGGCGGTAAATATATTGCTCCGCAAATGATCGAGAACCGGCTGAAAGAATCGCTCATTATTGAGCAGGCCATGGTAGTAGGTGAGGGGCAGAAATTTCCGTTGGCGTTGATCGTGCCTTCGTTTACCGGCTTACAGGACTGGTGTAAAATACATAATATTGACTATACCAGCAATGTCGAAATGATCGAACATCCGGAGGTGTTAAGTAAATATAAAAAAGAGCTAGCTAAATTTAACGAACAATTTGCGCAGTGGGAACACATTAAAAAATTTAAGCTGGTACCCACCGGCTGGACCGTGGAAAGCGGCGAATTAACGCC
>JAQBNV010000591.1 GCA_028288395.1 Adhaeribacter sp.
AATGAAACCAGGAGCTACCGGCTGAATATTTAGGATTGATAGTCGTTTTCTATTTTTATCCTTAAAAGAGGTTCCTTAATATTACATTTTCTGATTTATATATTTTAACGAAATTTCCGATGCTGAAGAACCTGAAGAAAACTTTACTGCTATTATTTTTACTCGTCATTTCAGCCAGTTGGTCCAGGGCTCCGGTAAAACCCGATAGAAAACTGCAGCAGGAGGTTGTTCAGGTGTTGCGGCAACAGGTACTTAAAGAGGCTGCCTGGGCACTGCAACAGCAACCAGTCACGGTTACAGCCAAGGTATCGCCCCGGAGCGCTGGTACCCCGCACGACTTCTTTTCGGAAGGAGATTACTGGTGGGCTGACCCGCAGAACCCGGCCGGACCCTACATTCAGAAAGATGGCCTGACCAACCCGGATAACTTTGTGGCCCACCGTTTGGCCATGATTCGGTTTAGCCGCATTGTAGGGGCGCTGGCCTCCGCTTATAAAATAACCAACGACGAAAAATACGTGCGCCACGCCCTGGTTCACCTGAAAGCCTGGTTTACCGATCCGGCTACCCACATGAATCCATCCTTGCTTTATGCCCAGGCTATCCAAGGGCGGCACACGGGCCGGGGCATCGGCATTATCGATACCATTCACCTGATGGAGGTGGCGCAAGGCGTATTGGTAATGCAAAAATCAAAGGTCTTTCGCCAATCGGATTTAGCCGGCATAAAAAACTGGTTCCACCAATACCTTACCTGGCTCACAACCCATAAATACGGCCAGGACGAGATGAACGCCGCGAATAACCACGGTACCTGCTGGGTAATGCAAGTCGCAGCATTTGCGCGGTTAACCGGTAACCAGGAACTGCTAAAATTTTGCCGGGAGCGTTATAAAACAGTTTTATTACCGAATCAAATGGCGGCGGATGGCTCTTTCCCGCTGGAACTGAAGCGAACGAAACCTTATGGTTATGCCCTTTTTAACCTGGATGCCATGACCATGATCTGCCAGATATTATCGAACACTGGACCCGATAACCTCTGGACTTACGAAACCCCCGATGGCCGCTCTATTAAAAAAGGTTTAACTTACCTGCACCCTTACGTAGCCGATAAAAGCAAATGGCCCTTGAAACCTGACGTGATGTACTGGGAAAACTGGCCGGTAGCCCAACCTTTTCTGGTTTTCGGAGCGATTCAGTTTTCAAATAAGCAGTTATTTAACACCTGGCAAAAATTAGAACATAATCCGCAGGTAGAAGAAGTAATCCGCAATTTACCTATCCGCAATCCCATCATCTGGTTTTAATCCATAACAAATTCGGGAAATAAGAAAAATTAGCCGAATTGGGTTTAGCCAAATGTAAACCCAGGATGAAGTGAATATTTTGGTGAGCAGCTTAATGTTGGCAAAGAAAGAAATCGCTTGTAATTCAAAGCAGGAGCGATGAAATCTATATTGTAGATAAGGAAAATATTGGGGAAACTATTGGCAGGCGCTAAAATCTGCTACTATTTGGCATTACCGGCTTTTGCTTAATGCCAAAGCGTAACAACTATTTTTTGGGACTGTAGGTTAAACCCCGTTTAAGGCGGTTGACCGACGTAAGTTTTTTAACGGTATAATAATTATATTTTGAATGCTGCTGTTGCAGCAATTCTTCCTCTAACAAAACCAGGTGGCCCAGCACATCATTCTTTATTTTAGAGAGCTTAATAATTTCTTCCACATTTGTTTCCTGTTCCATCAGGACGTTAATATAAAAGGTTACCTCCTGGGCTTTTTGCCTGGTTAAGCTCTTGATTTCTATATTATTTATTATGTAATTTATTAGCCCTGACATCTCCTAGACTTTAAACACAGTAAAGGTAAGGGTTTGTAAACGTTTAAGGATAAGAGGTATATACGTAAATTAGGTAAGGGTTTTCAGGTATATTAATAAGTTATATATATTGATACCTGTCAGTCAATTGAATTTAATTCGGAGAAGAGGGCATATAAAGCCGCTATAAAGAAGTATATAGCGCCAGTGGCCAGCACATTGGTAAACACTTGGTCAAAAGCTGCTTTAAAGCTTTCGCAAGTTAATACCGTCCGGTTGCTTTCGGCTACCTGGTAAATAAAGTTAAGCGTTTTCTCTATGTTATACAGCTTTTGGTTAATGGTGGCTGCAAATGGATGCCTGGTTTTTATCCGCTGTTTATCTTCAACCCAACCATCCGAATAAAACACCTTTTCGCCGGTAGAGATAGAAAGCTTTTAGTTATGATAGTGCACCATATTTCTAATCGGCGTTATGCCCACTTTATCCAGGCGGTCTTTATGCGGGTAGCGGTTAATTTCGATTAACAAATTATGCTTTAAAAATTGGTTTTAGAATTTGTATTTAAGTAGCAAAATTGCTACTTTTATTTTATGAAAGCGAAAGATTTGATAAAGCTGCTCGAAAAGGATGGATGATATCAGGTGCGGCACGCCGGAAGCCACCGGATATTTAAGCATCCAACCAAAAAGAAACAATCCCAATTCCTGACCACGGAAAGGATGATTTAAAAATCGGAACGCTGAATTCAATTCTTAAACAAGCCGGATTAAAATAATACGGCTTATACCATGTAATCCCCCTCATTACAATGGAAATAAAAGTAATTATCGAAAAAAATAAAAGCGAGCTTTGGGCTCGTATTGGAGGCATTGGCCATTTTATGCCAGTTACTGCTGGTGTTTCTACTAAAGAAGTACTGGATAATCTCATTATGTTAATTGAAGATTATAAGCAGCATGAAGGCGCCGAAGATGAAGCCTGGAACCAGGTTGATGTAAGTAAACTCCACTTTACTTTTGTTTATGATCTGCAAGCCTTTTTTCAAGAGTTTAACTATCTAAAGCAATCCAAAATTGCTGAACTAGCCGGCTTAAATCCAGGCCTGGTAAGACAGTATGCTTCTGGCGTAAAACATCCGTCCGCTGACCAAGCCATAAAGCTGGAAAATGCCATTCATAAGCTTGCTCAGGAATTGCAGGCAGTTTCTATTTATGCCGCTTAAGATCACCTGATGTTATAAAAAGCCCGACTAGTAATGCCGGGCTTTTTACTAGTCTTCCGACATAGAAGTACTTTAAAGTTGTTATTAATTTTATTGAACTAGGCATTTAACTAATAATCATTTTGTAGGTATGTGGAGGTGCGG
>JAQBNV010000625.1 GCA_028288395.1 Adhaeribacter sp.
ATCCTGCTTAAAATAACCCACTACGTGGCTGGTGATGTCGTTCCAGAAATTGGGAGGCACAACGGCGTTAATGCCGGCATCGCCGAGTACGGCAAATTTATGGCTCTTGAGCGCTACGTAAAAAAGCACCCCATTGCGCAACGCGGTCTGGTGCATGTGCAAATAAGCAAATACCTGGGTAGCCCGGTCCAGCACCTCTGAGTCGCAATTATTTTCTATGTGCACGCGTATCTCGCCAGACGTGTTCGTTTCGGCTTCCTGGATGGCATTTTCTATCTGCCGCTCATCCTCGGGCGTAATGGTATCTCTCATGCTTTCTGCGTTAAAAGTTGAGCGCTATAAGTTAAGAGTTAGGGTTTAAACTGATGTTTTTTGAATAACATCTTATTAACACGCAACTCTTAACTTTTAACGCTTAACTAATTTTAGAACTGTACTGCGGGTGCCCGCTGCGCGCCCGGATCGGCGGCAAACGGCGTTTTGCGTTCGAAGCCAAACATACCGGCAAAAATATTGCGCGGAAACGACCGGATATAGGTATTATAATCCTGCACGGCTGTGTTAAAATGCATGCGTTCTACAGATATGCGGTTTTCTGTTCCTTCTAACTGGGCCTGTAGTTCCAGGAAATTCTGATTGGACTTCAGCTCCGGATAACTTTCGACAGTGGCCATTAAACGCGAAAGCGAACCGCTTAACTGGCCTTGTGCTGCCTGAAATGCGGCAATATTTTCGGGCGTTAAATTTTCCGGACTTATCTGCATACTGGTGGCTTTGGCCCGGGCATTAATTACATCGGTAAGGGTCGTTTTCTCGAAGTTGGCGGCACCTTTTACGGTATTTACCAGGTTAGGCACCAAATCGGCCCGGCGCTGGTAAGCATTTTGAACCTGCGCCCATTTAGCACCCACATTCTCGTCTTTGGCTACCATTTCGTTGTATCCGCAGGAGGTCTGGGAAAGCAACACGACAAACCCAAAAAAGTAAAGCATCAATCTTTTCATAATTTTAATAATTATAGCGATATCAATATTTAGTTAAAGTTGTTAAACAGGATAATGCGTTAAAGGTACGGATTTAGACAGTCACAGTTATTAAATATTCGGAGCGGCCTATTATTTTAAAAGCTGGCGGTTGTTTATTTGGACGCCTTTGATTACCGGTAAAACTAATTACCACCGGATTGCCACTACAATCCTTTAACGATAAATTATATTATTTATATTGCACTCCCTAACAAAACCAGCATGAAAGCAATTATTCCCGTTGCAGGTATTGGTTCCCGGCTACGCCCGCATACCCACACCCAACCAAAAGCGCTGGTTCCGGTGGCGGGCAATACGATTCTGGGCCACATTATTGAGCGCCTACTGACCGGCGGCATCGAAGATTTTATTTTTATTATCGGTTACCTCGGCGATAAGATAGAATCTTTTGTCAGACGGGAATACCCCAACATCCGGGCGCAGTACGTGGTGCAGGAGCCCCGCGAAGGGTTAGGCCATGCTTTATACGTAGCCCGCGAAACCTACCAGCACGAAACCGACATTATTATTATACTAGGCGATACCATTGTAGATGTAGACTTACAAAAGCTACTCCAGTACCCCGGTTCCATGCTGGGCGTAAAAAAAGTAGATACCCCTTCCCTGTTTGGCGTAACCGAACTCGGCCAGGATGACTTTGTATCCAAGGTTGTGGAAAAGCCTAAAATTCCGAAATCGAATATTGCCATGGTGGGGCTTTATAAAATTCATAACCCGGCTAAATTGATAGAAGCGCTGGCGTATATCATTCGGGAAGGAATTAAAACCCTGGGCGAATATCATCTGTCGGATGCGCTGATGCACCTGATCAAAAACGGCGAAAAAATCGCCACGCTGCCGGTAGACAACTGGTTTGATTGCGGCCGGAAAGAAACGTTGCTGCTGGCTAATGCCATTCTGCTCAACCGGCCCCCGTTTCAGGAGAAGGAAAATTTACAGTTTCCCAATACCATCATTATTCCGCCTGTCAGCATTGGCCAGAACTGTACCATATCAAACTCCATTATCGGCCCCAACGTAGCTATCGGTGATTATACTATTGTGCAGCACACCATTCTGCACGACTCTATTATCGGTTCCTACAGTGAGTTGCGCAACGCTGTGATGCACGACTCCATCGTGGGTAGCGATGCCTCCCTGCTGGGCCTGACCCACAGTTTTAACATCGGCGACAATACCGAAATTAATTTTACCGAGTAGTTTTGGTTGATAGTTATTAGTTGGTGGTTGTTAGTTGGTGGTTTTCTGGAAATAGTAGAATCTTTAATTATTTAACCGATGCAGAAGGAATATAAAGATTTAGAGGTTTGGCAAAAGTGCCGGGAATTGGCAAGGGATGTTTATACTATTACAAAATTATTTCCCAAAGACGAGTTGTTTGGTTTAACCAATCAAATCAGTCGAAGTGCTGTTGCTGTTCCTTCTAATATTGCGGAAGGATGCGGCCGGAATCATACGAAAGATTCTTTACAATTCTTTTATATAGCCAGCGGCTCACTTTATGAACTGGAGACGCAGATTTACATTAGTTTCGATCAAGCATATATAAACCTGGAGAACCTCAATTATCTTTTAAGCAATATTCTAACGGGTAAGAAACTTTTAAATGGTTTTATAAAATATTTTTCCACGCTCCAATCCTGATAACCAACAACCATTAACTGATAACTGACAACCGGCAACCAACAACACTCGTTTCGTTCGTTCGTAAGACATACATTGCATTTTTGGTATTTAATTTGCCATGCATACATAAATATTAACTCCATGACCTTCCGCTGTACCCGATTACCCCAAAATATACCGGCTGCTTTCGCGTGCTTTCTGCTACTTTTTGTTTCCGCCTGCGGCGGCGGCAATAATAAAGCCGAAAAAGAATCGACTGCCACAACGGGCACGGCCAGGAAAACCAAACCAGCCGCGCCGGCCGCCAACACCAATATTAGCCAGGTAAATGTATTCCTGGAGGTTTCGGGCAGCATGAAAGGGTTTATGCCTACTAATAAAGCCGAAGGCATTACCCAGTTTCAGCAGACCATCGACCCTTTTCTGGCGAGCATCCAACAGAGCAATTTAATACAGAATAAAAATTATTTTGAAGTGCGCGAGAAACCGTATCCCACCACCTATGATCAGCTGGCCCGTACCGTGCGCTACGGCATTCAGCAATCCGCTTCCAGCACTACCATCCCGGCCATCCTCGATTCAATTATTTCGCAAAACCAGAACGGCATTAATATTTTAATTTCTGATTTTATTTATTCTCCCGAAAATAACCGGGCTGTAAGTTACGTGAGTACCGATATTTACCGGGTGTTATCCAAAGCCAAACAGCAGGGCCAGGCGCTGTCGGTTTTTGCGGCTACTTCCGATTTTGACGGCACCTTTTATCCGGCCATGAAATCGGCCCAGAAAACTATTGCCAATTGCTGCGACACGCCCATTCCGTATTACGTTTGGGTAATGGGCAAACCCGAACTGGTAAGTTTATTTAACCGGTCGCTGGTAAAAAACACGTTTCCGGAAGAGCTGCATTCCGGTTTCGCCTTCGAGGCGCCGGCTTATTCGGTATTGGATAAATATATTCCGGCGGGCAACTGGTATTGTGTAGCCGAAAATGGCAGCTGCCAGGCCATCACCATCAGCGACCTGAAAGCCCCCATAGAAATAATAGTGGGTGCCAATTTTAGCGGATTGCCAGCCGCCTTTACGGGTGCCGGCTACCTGAAACAAAACCTGAAAATCCAGGCTGAAAATACCGATGCCCAAATCACCAATATTTACCCGGCGGCGCAGTTCCGGACCTTACCCGGCGTCAGCGGCAAAAATACCAATCCGCTGAAGCCCTTCACCCATTTTATCAAAATAAAACTGACTAAATTAAATGCGCCGCAAACCGACCTACGTCTGCAATTAGCTAACCAGCGCCCCGCCTGGGTGCAACAATGGACTACCACCAACGACGGCCAGATAAACCAGGCCGGTGCTAAAACTTTTAACCTAGCGGGCATTCTGGAGGGTGTAGAAAGAGCCTTTGGCGCGGATACCGGCGGAAATATTTTTGATATTGCAGTTAAATTACAAAAAGAAAAATAAACAATATGCTACCAGGTTTCTTCCGTTTTATTTACGAGTTGTTTTTGTCATCGCC
>JAQBNV010000632.1 GCA_028288395.1 Adhaeribacter sp.
GTAATCAGTTATTAATAAACAGTTAACAGTAAATAGTTAGCAGTAACTATTTATTATTAATAGTTCCTCCAATGCTGGCGCGGGCGTCTCGCCCGTATCTACTTTTGTCCGGGCTCCGGCCGCTATAAATAACAAAGCAATATTCTAATCACAACGACAGTAGCCAGCGGCCGGAAAAAAGAAATCACGAGCGGGACGCTCGCGATAACTGTTGTATAACATACCGGCTCCTTTAGGAGAGAACGCTGATTACCGTGGCAAAAACCAAACAGATAATAGCGCGAACGAATAACCAAACTCAGGATTTATGATTTATTCCGGCGAAAGCCCCGGATTTTGGTGGGTTTCTTTTCCTGGAAAGGACGACCCGTACGCTTGTCAATCATTCCTTCGTGCATGTGTTGTTTCTTGTCGTGGAAAGCGCCTTTAAATTCGGGGTCTGATTTGCGTTTCTGGTGGTCCAGGTCACGGGCAATTTCCTGACGCTCTTCAATACCTGTATCGGTTACAAATACCTCGGGCGGTAAAGGTGCTTCCGGAATCAGCATTTTTATCAGCTTTTCTATTTCGTGGATGTGGTGCATTTCGGCTTCGTTGGCAAACGTAATGGAGCTGCCGGTTTGCAAGGCCCGGCCGGTCCGGCCAATGCGGTGCACGTAATCTTCGTAAATAATGGGCACATCAAAATTAATGACGTGGCTTACATCACTAATGTCGATGCCCCGCGAGGCCACATCGGTTGCCACCAAAAACCGTACTTCGCCGCTCCGGAAGGCTTCCATAGCGTTGATGCGGGTATTCTGGCCTTTATTGCCGTGAATTACGCGGGTTAAGCCAGCCGCTTTCCGGTCCAGGAATTTAGAAACGTTTTCGGCGTTTTTCTTGCTCCGGGTAAAAATCATTACCCGGTTAAACGCTTCTTCGTTCTGGAATAAATACGCGAGCATGTTAATTTTGGTCGGCAGGTTAGGTACCTGGTACAGCACCTGCGATACCGTATCGACGGGTGTAGCGGACGGGGTAACTTCTACTTTCATCGGAAACTCCAGAAACTCTTCCGATAATTTTTCGACGCGCTCGTGCATGGTAGCCGAGAAAAGCAGGTTCTGGCGTTTGCGCGGAATTACTTCCAGCAGTTTCCTGACCTGCGGCATAAAGCCCATGTCCATCATTTTATCGGCTTCGTCCAGCACCAATGTTTTCAGTTCTTTCAGTACCAAATCGCCTTTGAGGTAAATTTCCATCAGGCGACCTGGCGTGGCAATTAAAATATCCACCCCGGCTTTTACTTTTTCGATCTGGGTTTAGGGGCCAATACCGCCATAAATAGCCAGAAACCGGATATCGGTATATTTTCCGAGCAGTTATACGTGGTCTTCAATCTGCATGGCCAGTTCGCGGGTGGGGGCCACAATCAAAGCCCGCGGATGCGTGCCCTGGGCATATTTTACCTTCATGAGCAAAGGCAGTACAAAAGCGGCGGTTTTGCCGGTACCAGTCTGGGCAATTCCCATTACGTCGTGGCCGGCGGTAATCAGCGGAATGGTTTTTTCCTGCACCGGCGTGGGCGTGGTATAGCCGGCTTCGGCAACGGCCATCAGCAATTGTTTATTTAATTTAAAATCTTCGAAAGTAACGGTCATAAAATCAATTGAAAGTTGCAGGTTAATTATTCTTTTAAGAATTTTTTAAAAGGTAAACCTGGAAGCACTATTTACAAAGGTACGGAATTACCAGGCTTTTGCAGAGCGTAAGTTTTTTTACTTGTTTTGTAAAGGGTTCTTTCCGTGTTTTGTTTCTTATAAGTAAGACTTAAAAAAACAGGAAACAGTTTCGAAGGCAGTGCTTTTATTCTGCCGGCCAAACCAATTATACCTGTTTGGCAAGGCTAACCCGGTTCCAAACCGGCAGGAACTTACCGAATCCAGTACCGAACAGCTAGCGTTACAAAATGAAAACTTATCTTATTAAAAATGCCCAATTGGTGAACGAAGGCCGGATATTCCGGAGCGATGTTTATATTAAAGACGGCCGGATTAACCAGGTAGCCGAAAATATTACCTTGCCGGCTGATGAAATAATAGATGCTACCGGTAAATATTTATTGCCCGGCGTAATTGACGACCAGGTGCATTTCCGGGAACCGGGCTTAACCCACAAAGGAGATATTTATTCCGAATCCAGGGCAGCCGTAGCGGGGGGCGTAACCTCTTTTATGGAAATGCCCAACACGGTGCCCAACACTACTACCCAGGAATTGCTGGCGCAGAAATACGAAATTGGCGCGCAAACTTCGCTGGCCAACTATTCTTTTTTTATGGGCGCCACCAACGATAACCTGGCCGAAGTGCTCCAAACCGATCCGAAGACCGTGTGTGGTATTAAAATATTCATGGGCTCTTCTACGGGTAATATGTTGGTAGATAACCAGGCCGTGCTGGAGAAAATATTTAAAGAAGTGCCCATGCTGGTGGCCGTGCACTGCGAAGACGAAGCTACCATCCGGGCCAACCAGCAAAAATACGACGAGCAGTACGGCGAAAATATTCCGATGCGGTGCCACCCCGAAATCCGCAATGCCGAAGCCTGTTACAAATCGTCGGCAATGGCGGTGGCGCTGGCGCAGAAACACAATACGCGCCTGCATATATTGCATATTTCTACGGCCGATGAACTGGATCTATTCCGGAACGATGTGCCGCTTGCCGAAAAAAGAATAACCGCCGAGGTGTGCGTGCACCATTTGTATTTCGACAAAGACGATTACGAAACGCTGGGCACCGGCATTAAATGCAACCCCGCCATTAAAGAGAAACACCACCGCGATGCTTTGTTGCCGGCCCTGCTGAACGACAAACTGGATATTATTGCCACCGACCACGCACCGCATACCTGGGACGAAAAGCAGAACCTGTATAAAAAAGCGCCTTCGGGATTGCCGCTGGTGCAGCACGCGCTGGCCCTGATGCTCGATTTTTATAACCGCGGCAAAATATCTCTTGAAAAGATAGTGGAGAAAATGAGCCACGCGCCGGCTGTCTGTTTCCAGGTAGAAAAGCGCGGGTTTATCCGGCAAGGCTACTGGGCCGATTTGGTACTGGTAGATTTAGAGCAGCA
>JAQBNV010000634.1 GCA_028288395.1 Adhaeribacter sp.
TTTACGGCTTCAACAACGATTTTTCTTACAAGAACTTCGACTTCAATTTTCAGTTAACCGGTTCACATGGTGCTAAAACTTTCAGCTTCTTTAAACGGATGGTGGGCATTTACCACGGCGACCGCAATGGCCGGGATAAACTAAACGACCGCTGGCGTTCCGAAACGGAAGTAGGTAGTGGTGATATTTTACGCGCCAACCGCGATCCGAAAGGCTTACAAAAAGAGCCTTCGAGCTACTGGGTTGAGAATGCTTCTTACCTGCGCATCCGCAACGTAACGCTGGGTTATAATTTTAATGATGCCGTCCTGCAACGCATTAAGATGAAAGCTTTACGCCTTTACATAACCGGCCAGAACCTGTATACCTTCACCAAATATCCCGGCTACGATCCTGAAACCAGCAGTGAGGTTACCGAAACCTCTGGTTTATCGCGGGGCGGCGATTATCTGGGATATCCGGCTGCCCGCTCCTTCATCGCGGGACTTAATGTAATTTTTTAGCATCAGGTTTAAGAAAATGAAGAAAATATATTTATTAGGTATAATAAGTCTTTTGGCTTTTTCTTGTAAAGAAGATTTCATTAATCTGCAGCCCATTTCGGATATGAATGCGGGCATCTTTTACAAGACCGAAAAAGATATGAACCAGGCGGTATTGTCGCCTTACGCTTCCTTGCGGAATCTATACAACCAAAATTTTATTTATGTAAGCGAGATCCGGTCAGATAATACTACTTTTTCGTGGGTACCGGGCAATTCCAAAGACATGACCTCTATCGATAATTTCGGTGATCCCCTGCTATCGGATAACACTTTCGTAACCAGTGTCTGGAATGATAGCTACAACACCATTTTGCGGAGCAATATTGTGCTGGATAAAATAGAGGCCGTGTCGTTTACCGATAATAAATTAAAGGAGCAATACAAAGCGGAAGCCAGGTTTATCCGGGCGCTGGTATATTTCTGGCTGGTGCGGGTTTACGGCGATGTGCCCAAAGTTGAACACCAATTAAGCGTGCAGGAAGCTTATACCATCGGGCGGTCTTCTACCGAAGAAATCTATAATTTTATTGTAGAGGATTTAAAGTTTGCCGAAGCCAATTTGCCGGTCAGCTATGCCGCCGTAGATAAAGGTCGGGTTACGGTGGGCGGTGCCAAAGGTTTGCTGGCTAAAGTGTATATGACCATGGCCGGTTATCCGCTTAAAAAAGGAGCACCGTTTTATACCCTCGCCGAAGCAAAAGCCCTGGAAGTAATTAACATGCCGCAATATTCGCTGGTGCCCGATTACAAAGCCTTATTCGACGTTACGAAGGAAAATAGTGCCGAATCGTTGTTCGAAATTCAGTATAAAAAAGGAGGAACCAATACCGGTAGTCCCTGGAACAACGATTTTGCCCCGCGTTTTTCAAATAAAGAAGTAGTACAGGTAGGCGATAAGAGCGGCTTTAACGCGCCAACGCCCGATATGTCGAAGGCCTATGAACCCGGCGATCCGCGTAAATCTATTTCGATGAGCGATGGCTACGTGGCGGTACCGGGCGGCCAAACCGTAAACGAAAAGTATGTAAGAAAATATTATGATGTTTCTTTCAGTGGTTCGGATAACGACAATAACTGGATAGAACTGCGACTGGGCGATATTTATTTGTTATACGCCGAAGCCTTGGTGCGCCAGGGCAAACAACAAAACGTAGCACTTACTTACCTGAATAAAATCCGGCAGCGCGCCCGCAACAGCACCGGCGGCAACCCCAATATTTTGCCGGATTATGCGCCATTTAGTTCTGATGCGGCATTTCTTTTAGCTATTGAAAAAGAGCGCCGGGTAGAACTGGCATTCGAAAACCACCGCTGGTTTGATTTGGTCCGGACCGAGCGCGCCAAAGCTGTGATGACGGCCGAACAAAAAGAACAGAATGGTTTTAACCCGGCGACATGGAAAGATAACATGTTGTTATTCCCGATTCCGCTGCAGGTAATTCAGTCTAACCCCGAAAAAATAAATCAAAATCCAGGCTATTAATAAGCAGGGTGCGCCTTTCTGCCACGGTATAAATATCGGCTAGAAGGCCACCCATTTTTTAAGTTACAAAACAAAATATATGAACAATAGAAAAATAATTTTTAACCAGCCCGGAGCGGGGTACTCTTTAGGTGCATTATTGTTGCTGTTTGCCTTATTGTTAAACAACCCCATAATTGCCTTGGCCCAGAAGACCACTGCCGGAAAAGGAACGGCCGGACTCAACACGCTTACACCAAAAGAAAAAAGTGCCGGCTGGAAGTTACTCTTCGATGGTAAATCGACGGACGCCTGGACGGGCACCAAAGGCAACGGCTTTCCGGAGAAAGGCTGGGTGGTAGAAAACGGTATTCTTACGGTGTTGGGCGCTACCGACGATAGTCATGCCAGCGGCGGCGATATTATTACGAAAGAGCTATACGGCAACTTTGAATTGGCCCTGGAGTTTAAAATCCCGAAGGGTGCCAATAGCGGCATTAAATATTTTGTAGTAAATAATTTCCCGAACCAGAAAGGCAATTATTTGGGCCTGGAGTACCAGATAATAGACGACGCCAACCACGCCGATGCCAAATTAGGCGTGAACGGCAACCGTACTTTAGCTTCTTTGTATGATTTAATTCCGGCTAAAAATAAAAAAGCGAACCCCGTAGGTCAATGGAACCAGGTTAAAATTGTGGTAAAAGGCAACCACGTAGAACATTGGTTAAACGGCACCAAGGTAGTAGAATTTGAGCGCGGCAGCGACGAGTTCCGGAAATTGGTGGCTGCCAGTAAATACAAAGATTTGCAAGGCTTCGGCGAAATGGCTAAAGGCCACATTTTATTGCAGGGCCACGGCGATACGGTACATTACCGCAATATCAAAATCCGGAACCTGGAAAATATTTAAGGTCGGAAATAAGCATATTAGAGTAGAAAAAATAAGCATAAGCATAAGCAAAAAGAAAGTAGCATGAATAACGAACAAGACAATTCTCGCCGGGAGTTTATAAAGAAAGCCGGATTAGGAACTATCGGTCTGACTATTGGCGGCACCGCCTTTGGATTTAGTGCCAAGAGTTACAACCGCATTATCGGCGCCAATGAATTGGTGCGCATTGCCACCATCGGGGTGAATAGCCGGGGCAACAGTATGGGGCGCACCATTGCGGGGCAGAAAAATGCGGAAGTAGCCACCGTATGCGATGTGGATGAAAGAGCCATTCCCAAGGCCATCAAGAGCATTATGGAAACAAAGGCGAAGACTACCCCTAAATCTGAAAAAGATTGCCGCAAGGTTTTGGCCGATAAATCTATTGATGCTATTTATATTGCCACCCCCGATCACTGGCATTCGCCTCTGACTATTATGGGTTGTCAGGCCGGCAAGCACGTGTACGTGGAAAAACCGCTGAGCCATAACCCCCGGGAAGGTGAGTTGGCAATTGCCGCCGCCCGTAAGTATAACAAGGTGGTGCAGATGGGAGCCCAGCGCCGCTCCGCGCCTATCCTGACGCAAGGAATTAAGAAGTTGCACGAGGGTATCATTGGCCGGGTGTATTTGGCTAAAACCTGGTACACCAATAACCGCAAGGCTACTTATTTGAAGCCGGGCACGGTACCTTCCTGGCTTGATTATGAATTATGGCAAGGACCTGCGCCCCGACAAGCTTATAAAGAAGGTTTAATTCATTACGAGTGGCATTGGTTCTGGCATTATGGAACCGGCGAAGCCCTTAATAATGGTACCCATGAAGTAGATGTAGCGCGTTGGGGATTAGGCGTAGATTATCCAATCCGGGTAAGTTCAATGGGGGGGCGTTACCAGTTTAAAGACGATTGGGAAACCCCAGATACCCAGGCCGTAATCATTGATTACCCCGGGCGGATTTCGTTAATGTGGGAATGCCGGAGTTCAAATGGACGGAAAATTGAGGGTCAGGACCGGGGTATTATTTTTTATGGCGAAAAAGGCAGCCTGGATACCGGTCACGACGGTTATCGGGTTTACGATCAGGAAGGAAAACTTTTACAGGATGTTAAAGCAAATGAAACGGCCAGTCTGGAAGGCCGTAATACAGCCAGCCCCAGCTTGGGCATGGACAGCCTGCACGTAGCCGATTTCCTCGATGCCATTAAGAATAACCGGCGGCCGAATTGCGATGTGGAACTGGGCCACAAGAGTACCGTGGCGATGCAGCTAGGGAACATCGCCTGGCGGGTAGGCCGCGACTTGAAAATCGACCCCAAGAATGGCCATATTATCGGCGATAAAGAAGCCGAGAAATTATGGAGCCGCGAGTACGAAAAAGGCTGGGAGCCCAAGATTGCTTAATTTCTGATATTTTATGGCTTGCACCGCTCTAGTTTGACAAACTGGTCTGCTAATTTGGGGCAAGCCATAAATTTTATCTGAAAGCCACAATAATTAAAATGTAGAGATGATAACCAGGAGAGATATTTCTATTGCTTTTATTACCATGGGTGTTACGCTGTGTGCGGTAGCGGTTACTTATTCCCAGGATAATGTTTTAATGAAATCATCCGCCTTCGACTGGAATCAGGTAGACGTAAAACCGACCAAAACCGGATTCTCCCGACGGCTTTTCAGAGGTCGAACGGCTACCCTCGATGAACTGGAGTGTCATATTACTACTTTGAAATCAGGTGAGGCATCCCATGCGCCGCACCAGCATCTGCAAGAAGAGATTATGATTATAAAAGAAGGATTGGTGGAAACCCTGGTAAACGGACAGTTAAACAGAGTCGGGCCCGGCTCTGTTATATTCCAGGCTTCAAACCAAATGCACAATATAAAAAACGTTGGGGATGCACCCGCCACCTATCACGTTTTTAGCTGGCACTCGCCGGGTATGTTAAAAAAATAAAGCAAAAAATTAACCGCATTACCAAAATGCTGTCTTGGCTTTCGGCAGCTATAATAAATCAGGTTTGTTTCATTACCTGCCAGGAGAACGTGGTAGGCGAAAGTAAATTAATCATTATCTTAAAGGCCTGGTGCCATTTTTATCATCTCAATATTTATGTTAAAAATTTATTCCTTTCTCATTTTTATTATCACCTTCATTGCCGTTCCGGATACAGTTTTGGCGCAGGCAGGCAAATTGCTTTTTCCGCAAACGCCGGGTTTGGTTTCCTACACCCACCGCAAAAGCTTCGAGAAAGATGTTCCGGCTACACTTGATACCATTAAGGCGCTGGGAATTACCGATATGGAATTTTCTAATTTGTTCGGCAAAACGCCGGAAGACCTAAAGAAACTACTGGATGAACGTAATATAAAATGCTCTTCATTTGGCGTCAGCTACGACGAACTGGTGAATAAAACCGAAGAAGTGGCCCGCAAGGCTAAAGTGCTCGGTGCTTCTTACGTGCGGGTCGCCTGGATTCCGCATAAAGCGCCTTTTGAACTCGAAGATGCCCAAAAAGCCGTAGCGGATTTTAACCGAGCCGGTAAAATATTAAAAGAAGGGCACGGCTTAACCTTTTGCTACCACAACCATGGCTACGAATTTCAACCCTATCAGAAAGGTACCTACTTCGATTATATCGTGCAGAACACCAATCCCCAATATGTCTCTTTTGAGCTGGATATTTTATGGGCATTTCATCCCGGCCAGGATCCGGCGCAATTGTTGAAAAAATACGGTACCCGGTTTAAACTAATGCACCTGAAAGACTTGCGAAAAGGAGTAAAGGGCGATTTTACCGGATCAACATCAGTCGAGAACGACGTTGCCCTGGGTACCGGGCAAATAAATATTCCGGCGGTATTAAAAGCGGCCAAAAAAGCAGGCATTCAGCATTATTACATCGAGGATGAAAGTAGCGCTAAAAGTGTACAAGTGCCCCAAACGATGACGTATCTGAAAAGTTTAAAAGAATAAATTCTTTGGGAATAACTATGCAACCGGTTTTTTCCTAATCTGATTAATGGCAATCCGGTCGGCCCGCCCGATTATAAGAAAGCATTAACCCTCTTGATAGCCTTTTTAGAAATGAGATATAAGCGATTATGGGTAATATTTTGGGTGTTTTTTTGCTGGTTCGGGATTGATTTTGGTAGGGAAGGGTGGGGCCAGACGAACCCGCGGCCATTGATTCTGGGTATTAGTCACGTAGCATTTCAGGTGCCGGATTTTTCGAAAGCAATTGCTTTTTACCAGGATATCCTGGGCTACAAAGCTATCCGGAGCCGCGCCCGTAATAACCAGCCCGCGCATCTTATTTTTAACGTAAACGACCGGCAGCACCTGGCGGTATATGCCGGTCTGACGGCCGAACAGGATGAGCGCTTGTTGGAACTTGCTTTAGAAGTAACAGATGCCGAAGCAATGCGGCTTTACCTGCTGCGTAAAGGCGTAAAGGTGCCCGCAACCCTAGACCAGGAACCGGCCGGCTGTTTATCATTTGTGGTAGTAGATCCGGAAAATCATACCGTAAGGTTTATACAGCACCAGCATAAAAGTAAGCATCAGCGCCATCGTATAAAGAAACCGGAACCCGCAGTTTCGGATAGAATATTGCATGTAGGCCTAACCGTTGCGGATGTAAAAAAGATGGATGCATTTTATCAGGAAATATTGGGCTTTTCCGAAATATGGCGGGGTGGCAGGCCCGATAGTGTAACGAACTGGATTAACATGCGGGTGCCGGAAGGCACTGATTAC
>JAQBNV010000669.1 GCA_028288395.1 Adhaeribacter sp.
TTCCTGATCCGATAAGACATTGGGCAGGTTATTTATTACCGGAATATTTGTAGGCGGGCTGGGTTTCAGGTTTTCGGTTTGAATGCGAAAATTGCGCCACCGGATCTGCTGGCCATCTTTTTTATCTTTTGCAATGGAATGCACCTGCAGGGCAATAAAACCTCTGGCCGTTTCGGCATCGAGCAAATGCGCCACTGGCTGGCCGTTTACCCAGGTTCGGATGGTGTTGCCGATGCATTCGAGGCGGTATTTATTCCAATCGGTTTTATTAAAAGCAGTTTTGGCGGCTGGGTTTGTTTCCAGGGTATATAACCAACCCCGGCGGGCTTCGTCGTAAAGTCCCCCACTCCAGGCCCGGTCACTCGGGTCCACTTCCATCTGGTAGCCGTGGACACGGCCATTCTGGTAAGCCGGGTTACTCAGGCTCCGGAACTGAATACCGGAATTCATGGGCTGATCCAACTTCAACTCCAGCTCCAGGATAAAATCGCCGTAATCCTTTTCAGTAGCCAGGAAAGAATTCGGTTCTCCGGTAACGGTAGTACCAATAATTTCCCCATTTTTAACTTCGTAGCGGGCTTTGCCATTAAGCTGTTTCCAACCCTTCAGGTCTTTCCCGTTAAATAAATTCTGCCATTTGCCAGTGTTCTTTTGCTGGGCCGAAACCGAATAAGCCATTAATAGCAGGCAGATAAAAATTATAGATCTTGTATTCATTAGAATAATATTTTTAAGGAATTTGCCTGATTTTAAAACTGAACAGGTTTCATGCGCCGCGTAAGTAAATGAATGATAAGCCACGCCAGAAAATAAGCGCATCCGCAGATTATAAATAAAATATTGTAACCGGCACCGATATTGCCGTTCATTTTATAATACTGCAGCAACGAACCTACCAGCAACGGAAAAAGGGTAGCGCCTATAGAACCGGCCATGCCGCCAATTCCCACCACCGAACTTACCGCGCGCTTGGGTATTATATCCGAAACAATTGTAAAAATATTAGCGCTCCAGGCCTGGTGTGCTGCCGCCGCCAAACTGATAATGCCTACGGCTACCCAAATGTTGGTAGCCTGTTGGGCCAGCATAATGGGCAACACCGCAAAAGCCACAATAAGCAAAGTAGTTTTCCGGGCTTTTAATACCGGCCAGCCCCGCTTTATTAAGTATGATGATAAATAGCCGCCGCCGATGCTGCCCACGGTGGTAGCCGAATAAACAATAGCCAGGTGAAGGCTGGGTTTGGTCAGGTCGAGGCTAAAGGTGGTGGCAAAATAAGAAGGCAGCCAGAACAGGAAAAACCACCAGATAGGGTCGGTCAGCAATTTACCAACAATAAATACCCAGGTTTGTTTAATGCCCAGCAGGCGACTCCATTTAATTTTTTCGGAGCCTTCGGCGGCTTCCGGTTCGTTATCGCTGTTGATGAACGCCAGTTCGGCAGCATTTACTTTTTTGTGCCGCGTAGGAATCTCGTAGAGCATCCACCAGAAAATCAGCCAGATAAAGCCGACTGCCCCCGTCAGCAGGAAGGCTTCCTGCCAGCCGTAAGCCCCCAGAAGCCAGGGCACCAGAATAGGCGCTACTACGGCCCCGATACTGGTACCGGAGTTAAAAATGCCGGTTGCCAGCGCCCTTTCTTTTTTCGGAAACCACTCGGCTACCGCCTTAACGGCGGCGGGAAAGTTGCCGGCCTCGGCCAACCCCAGTAAGCCCCGTACCACGCCAAAGCCGAAGGTGCTTTTGACTATCGCATGTAACATCGCAGCAATACTCCAGACGACCACCGAAATGCTGTAACCCATCTTTGTGCCGATTTTATCAATAAAATTTCCGAAAATAACGTAACCCAGCGCGTAGCAGGCCGCAAAAATCATAACAATATTGCCGTAATCAACTTCGGTCCAGTTAAACTCCTTTTCCAGGGTAGGTTTCAGAAGACCGATTACCTGGCGGTCGATATAGTTGATGGTAGTGGCAAAAAACAATAAAGCACAGATTACCCAACGGTAGTTTCCTATTTTCGCATTTTCTCCGTTGTCGTTTAGGGTTGTGAGGGGTTTTACAGGCAATTTAGGTTGAGATTGCAACATTAGTGGTGGATAAGTAATGTTTTTAAGTGATGTATTTAACAGTAATACTTGCAATTAACTAAACACCGGCCAACTTCCCAAAAAAATCAATTTAGTCCCCGGCAGAATTTACACTTTACCCAGCCGCTGGCCATCGGCCGGCTTATTTAGAAACAGTCTTTTTCTTCTATGTTAGCCAATATTTTTCCCTTTGGTTCGCCGGAAGTCCCATTCCAATTTAATTATCTGGCTACAGATTTTAAACTTATCTGGTGGTGCTCCAGGTACTTTACCCTGCTCTAACGGGGAGTTTAAACAAATCTAAAACTTTACAGTTCAAATAATTAAAGAGAATTAGCAAATAAAATACAGACCTAATATGGCCGGCGGAGCTAGCTGGCGGCTTAAAATATTACGGCCCTTCCTAAGTCATTTTTCAATTTTCCTTTTCTCCGGCTTGTTAAAGCCGGAGAAAAGGAAAATTGAAAACAAAAAAGTCTTCCGGTGGCAGAAGACTTT
The DNA here is from genome assembly GCA_028288395.1 of Adhaeribacter sp. Classification (GTDB taxonomy): domain Bacteria; phylum Bacteroidota; class Bacteroidia; order Cytophagales; family Hymenobacteraceae; genus Adhaeribacter. The sequence continues at coordinate 2,592 of JAQBNV010000669.1, forward strand.
TGAGGTAAAATGGCAACGCTGCTATATGCTAAGCATTTTAATGCCATCCTTACTTTTACATTTCCATGGGCATGGTAAGGTTCTCACCACCCTGGTAACCCGCCAGTTGCCGTAATATTTAAAAATAATTAACTAAATGAACTGATAACAGTAACCAGGACTATAATCCCGATCAGGAACAGGGCTAAAATAGTAATACTCAAAATAAACCCGGTGAGCGCTTTGCCTCTACCGGAATACATGTCCGGGTTCCGGTTTATGTCCGAAAGTCCCATTTTACTCGTAATCAAACCACCGATAGCGGCAAATAAAGCCAGCAAAGAAAATATTCCTAAGCTCGAAGCAGCGGCTACAATTAAGGCGAGCAACGCCCCCAAGCCTAAATAAAACCCCACCCTGGCCAGCTTATTTACCGGTTTGCCATCCTCGGCCCGGCGATCCAGCTTTTTCAGGGTAGCTTTTTCGGCTTTTATTAGTTTCACCTGCTGTTTAACCAGTTTGGTTACCGATTGTATATTGGGCTGCACCGTCCGGAAATCTGCAGGCAATATTTTTGTAGGAAAAATGGCCGCTTTGGGTACTAGATGGGCCTGCGCCGAAGCCGTATAGACCACCGGCTCGGGTTGCGCAACGGGTGCTTCGGGCAATATCGGTGCCGACAATTGTTGCTGGACCGGTAAAGTTTGGGTGTTTTTTTTCACGTAGGCGTTTTCGGAATTTCCTGCATTGGATAACAGGTAAATTTCTTTTCGGGCACAACCAAAAGCGCCTAACAGGAATACGCAATAAATAAAACGGGTAAAAACTTCTCTCATCAGGTTTTAAGTTAAAATCAGAAAGTTCTAATATTATATATTCCTTCATGATTACCTAATTAAGCTATTATAATTATTCCCGTAAATTTACCTTTGTTTTAGCTGTTGTCATCTGTGAATACCTGCCTTTTCGGTTACCCATGAAAGCCCTTACATCTTCGCTCAAATATTTTATTGTCCAGAAATTAAGGATTAGCAACCAGGAAGCGGTAAGTTGTATTTTATCAGGGCGGGTGCTGGTTAACGGTGAAAAAGGTCAACTAACGCAGGTGCTGCGGCCGGAAGATTCAATATGTTTTGATAATCAATACCTTAAGGAAGCACAAACGTTTGTTTACCTGGCTTACTACAAACCGCGTGGTATCGAATCAACCCTAAACACCGATATACAAAATAATCTAGCCCAAACATTAAATTTTAATCGCCGGGTATTTCCGGTTGGCAGGCTGGATAAAGATTCGGAAGGCTTGATGCTGCTCACCGACAATGGTAAAATTTTAAATAAAATTATTCATTCAAATAACCACCAGGAAAAAGAATATTTGGTAACCGTTGATAAACCTTTAACCCCGGCGGTATTAGCGCAACTGGCAGCCGGCGTGGTTATTATGGGCAAAAGAACCCGCCCCGCCCAGCTGGAACAAGTTGATGCGACCACTTTTAAAATTATTCTGACCCAAGGCCTCAACCGGCAAATCAGGCGCATGTGTTACCAACTGGGGTTTGGCGTTCAGCAACTCATTCGCCTCCGCATTATCAGCATTGGCTTGGGCAATCTAAAACCCGGAGAATGGCGCTATTTAAGTCCGGCTGAAATGGAAAACTTAAACCGGAACCTTTCGGCAGAAACTGATTAAGAAGAGGAACTGTAAATAGATATTTTAAAATGCGGCTTTCCAGCTAAATAATCTATACCCTCACGGAACCGGTTTACTGTTTGTACAATTTATTCCATATTTTTGGCCGGTTCCTGGTTTTTATTTTCATAATGGTAGCACCTTAAAAGAACCGGGATTTTGGATTTATGGTATACTTGCTGTCGTTTTTGCCCATAGCCATTTTAATTGTGGTATCGCTGGTAAGAGGTGTAAAAGAAGCGGTTGTGGCCGGACTGCTGGTTACTACAGTATTATTTTTTTACTGGGGGGCATCGCTTAACCAATATTTGGGTACGCTGGGGGTAGCTTTCGTTACCACCCTTAATATTCTGATGATTGTTTTCGGGTCGGCTTTTTTATATAATATAATGGATAAGACTGGCCTTGTAAACGGCATCAGCCGCTCGCTGGATAAGCTGCATCCGTCTAAAGAAATAAAGTTTTTTTTGCTGGCCATTGGGCTTAACGCTTTTTTTGAGGGAGTAGCTGGGTTTGGAACGCCAGGAGTTATTGTGCCGTTACTGCTCATAGCCATGGGCTTTAATGCCGTTCTGTCGGTGGCGGTGGTCCTGTTATTCGACGGGTTATTCTCTACCTTCGGAGCTGTGGGAACGCCCCTGCTTACCGGCCTGCAAATACCGCTGCACCTTACCCAAACCGAGGTTATAAATATTGCCGTCCTGTCGGCTGTGGCTGGGGTGTTGGTGATGGCCGTTTTGTTTTTGTTTATATTCCGGCTGTTTTCCCAAAACAAGCGCCCCGTGCAGCACAAAAGGCAAATATTTACCCTCTACGCTTTTTTTGCCTTTCCCTTTTGTCTTTTTGCTTACCTGGTACCAGAATTAGCCACGGCGCTGGCCGCGATTGTTATGTTGGCTTTGTCGGTCATTTACTTAAAAGGATACAAAAATCAGCCGGATTTCCGCCCCTGGATTCCGTACGCAACGCTGGCCTTTTTGCTGCTGCTGCCTAAATTATTTAATCCTCTGCACCGCTGGATTGGCTGGGATATTACTTTCAACGACATGTTTGGTTCGGAGATAGATGCCGCCATTAAACCCATGCAATCGCCGTTAATTCCTTTCTGCCTGGTGGGGCTGGGCGTTGTTTTATTTACCAGAAGCAAATCTTTGTACCTGAAGGAAACCGGCTTAAAAACTTTAGCGGTATCCCTGGTACTTTTCCCTTGCATTGCGGTAGCCCAGTTGATGATTAACTCCGGCGTTACCCAACCCTCTATGGTAAGCTATATTTCGGGTATGCTGGCCCAACTGGGTAACCTCTACCCTATCGTATCGCCGTTTATTGGTATTATGGGCGCGTTTATTACCGGCAGTACGACTATTTCGAATGTGGTTTTTGGCCCATCGCAACTGGCAACCAGTTTATCGCTTGATATGCCCCCTGCTACAGTCCTTTCGTTGCAACATTCCGGAGCGGCTTTAGGCAATGCTATTTGCCTGTTTAATATTATAGCCGCGGCCTCTATCGCCAATCTTAAAAACTACAAAGATGTGCTGGTCTGTAACCTGGCCCCTACCCTGGTGGGCGGTTTGTTGTTGGGTATATTAGGCTGGCTGTGGATGAACTAGTTTTAAGATTAAAGCACGGTTATATATTTTTATTATTCTTCCCGGAATATTTCATGGGAAATCAATCTGTTGAAACCGCCGGAAAAGAATTAGAAATCACGTGGTACTTTGCAACCAGCAAAACAATTTATAAGGCACTGGTGGGGAAAACCTGTTAAATAAAATCACCTGACTTTTAATAGGCCACAGGACTCCGTAATTTATTAACGGCTCCAAAAAGAATATTTATCTTTATTTTGCAGCCAGAATAAATCAGGTAGAAGTGCTGAATATTAT
>JAQBNV010000029.1 GCA_028288395.1 Adhaeribacter sp.
TAATTATTACCCGCAACGAAGAAGGAGCTGACTCCGGGTTTTTACTTACGCTTACGAAACAGGAAGCAGGACTCTACACCGATTGCTGGATGATGGACAGCGTACGCCGGGTAAACCCCAAGGTGTACGGCGTTACCGTCTGATTATTTCTTCTTTAATTCCGGGGCAAAATTTAATTCCATTTTGATATCGGCCCGTTTATAACCGCCGGTGGGGCCGGCCACTTCCCGGAAACCCAGTTTGTGGTACACGTGCAAGGCGGGCAGCAGACTGCGGTGCGAATACAATTCCAGTTTGGTAGCGCCAAGCCTTTTTGCTTCGGCTATAGCGGCCTGGCCTAAATACTGGCCGATTTTTAGTCCCTGCGCATTTTCGGTAACGGCCATCTTACCGAGCTCGTAGCACGTATCGCTTACTTTAAGCAGGGCGCAGGTACCAATCACCTGGTTTTTATAACGGACAAATAAAATCCGGCCGCCCCGGGCCAGAATATATTCTTCCGGGTTGTCCAGAATCTGGTTATCGAGGTCTTCTAAATGGAAATATTTGGTTATCCATTCGTGGTTTAATCGCCGGAAAGCCTCTTTATAAGCCGGGTCATAGGGCAATATTTCGGGTACAATTGCAGAACGGGTATTCATAAGCCTACTTCTGGGTAATCTTAAATATTACTCAAAAGTAGGCTTATGCTTATTTATTTACAAGGCATACAAATCTGCAATTACCCCGTTTTCGGCTATTTTACGATCATCGGTTGGCGAATCGTGCACAATTAGTACGTGCTGGTCGTCGTATAGCGCCATGCCCTCGGCTTTGTCTTTGCCCGTGGCAGGTCCGGAGCCGTGCGGCACGTCGAACAGGCGCACCAGGTCCTTCCGGTGCACAATAGCTTCCTCTTCCTGCAACAAAGCATCGGGCCAGCGGTAAACCGCAATGGTGCCGTCCAAATCCATAGAGGGGCCAGCCAGGAGCAATAAGTCGTTTCCACTTACGCGCAATTCCCTTATCCCCATACCTTCCAGGTGCAGGAAATGTTTTTTATACAGCCGGTTCTGCTTATCGGGTTTCAGTTCAAAATAGCCGTCCTGGGTATCCCGTACCTGTATTTCCAGGATAGAAGCCCAGCCCCGCAGCACTGGCCCCCGGATGCCCAGGAATACCCGGTCGCCGCTCACGGCCAAGCCTTCAATATCAAAGCCGTTGTCTTTGCCCGGTATTTTTAAAAAGTCTTTAAAATGAATATCATCCGCCATGGCGGCCATCAATTGGTTACCTTTTTCATGCCCCACCAATTGGGCGGCCGTTAATATTTGGTCCGGTTTATCAGGATGGGGACAGCTTTTAAAGAGTTCGTAATTGCCCGATTGTTCTTCCTGAATTAAGGGGATGCGAGCCAGCATGTAGCGGTTAGGATCGTCTTTTAATTTGGCCAGCCTTTTAATTTGCCTGGCGGGGCTATCGTCTTTGCGGGGCTTCTTGCGGGCCAAACTGTGCGAACCCACCAGCCACAAATAATGATTACCGTGGCCCAGCCCTTCGATGTCTATTTCGCAGTTACCAGCGGTGGGCAGTTTTAAATATTTATTCAGGTCGATGGTCTGGTGCTCGCCAAAGGTATGGTCCTCGGTTAGCCGCAGGCGTTCCAGCGAACTGCGCTCATCGCAGCTTACCCATAAATTATCGCCCGTCCGGAAAGCAGCCGACAATCCGTCGCGTACGTGCTTACCGGCTTCGTTCAGGCTGGTATTGTTATCAAAAATAAGCTTAATATCGTTTTTTCTCATAAGTTTTTCTCTCAAATAATCGGGCTACGGCTATTATTTCCGCAACCAATGCATATACGGGTAATAATCCTTAGGGAGCAACTCCTCCCCCAGAATATTCCTCCAGTACCCGTTTTCGCTTCACCTGTGACACCTATAAATTCTATGGAATATTTTGGATGATAAGTTTCGGCGAATAAAGGAAGGTTCAGCCCGTTTTCATTTAACCACTTACCTGCGCCAGCATCTCGCTATCGCGGTAGGCTCCCATCATCAGGCCGGTATTAAATACCCTGCACTTTAATCTGGTTCGTGCTGTATAAAAAAAGGTTTGCCTTGGGCCAGCCTCTTCTCTTTAATTTCCTCCGGCCGGCTAATATTTAATAAATTTCCGCACCAGGCGTTCTTTACCGCATTTTATTTCCAGCAGGTACATACCGGCCTGCAAGTTTCTTACTGAAATTAATAGCTTAATTAAACCCGATAGGTTTTTAAAACCTGCCGGGTTTTTCAATGGAAGTAATTTTAGGCGATTTGGTATAAGCAAATATAAATCTCCTAAAACAGCAGCAAAATATTCCTTTGGGAAAAGGAGAACCGGTCAATGGCAGGCGCTACAAGGCAAATTTAGAATATAATTAAAAAGCCCGTCCGGAAATTTCCGGGCGGGCTTTTTAACTAAAGGAAATTAAAATATTAAATATGAATAGGCCGGTTTTCGGTAGCAGCCAGACAAGCTTCTTTCATGGCTTCGGCATACGTGGGGTGCGCGTGGCTCATGCGGGCAATATCTTCGGCCGAAGCCCGGAATTCCATAGCCACAACGGCTTCTGCAATTAAGTCGGCAATACGGGGGCCAATCATGTGCACGCCCAGTATTTCGTCGGTTTCTTTATCGGCCAGTACTTTTACAAAGCCGTCGGTATCCATGCTGGCTTTGGCGCGGCCCGAAGCTTTGAACGGAAACGAACCGGTTTTATACGCCCGTCCCTGTTCTTTCAGTTGCTCTTCGGTGTAACCAACGCCCGCTACTTCGGGCCAGGTATAAACGACACCGGGTATCAGGTTATAATTAATATGGGGTTTCTGGCCCGTCATGTATTCGGCTACCAGTACGCCTTCTTCTTCGGCTTTGTGGGCCAGCATGGCGCCCCGCACCACATCGCCAATGGCAAAAATGCCGGGCACGTTGGTTTCGAGGTGATCGTTTACGGCAATCATACCGCGTTCGCCCATCTGTACGCCCGCATTTTCCAGGCCTAAGCCTTCAGTATAGGGTTTGCGGCCAATTGATACCAGGCAGTAATCGCCTTCAAAAGTAACCGATTCGCCTTTCGGGTTCTCGGCGGTTACCGTTACGCCGGCACCGTTATTCGTAGCGCCGGTAACTTTATGCTGAAAATGGAAGTTGAAGCCCAAAGTTTTCTTAAGCACCCGCTGTAATTCTTTACCCAGGGCCCGGTCCATGGTCGGAATAATAGAATCGAGGAACTCTACCACCGTAATTTTGGCACCCAAACGGGCGTATACCGAACCTAATTCCAGGCCAATAACGCCGCCGCCGATAATAATCATGTGTTTGGGCACCTCGGTCAGGGTTAAAGCTTCGGTTGAGGTAATAATCCGTTGCTTGTCTACCGGAATAAAAGGCAGTATAGTTGGCTTGGAGCCGGTAGCAATAATGGTTTTATCGGTTTCTATTTCCTGCACCTGGCCATCGGCACCGGTAACTTTAATGCGGTTTTTATTTACAAAAGAACCTAATCCAAAGTAGGTATCAATCTTATTCTTTTTCATCAGATAAGTAATACCGTCGTTATTTGATTTAATAACTTCTGACTTCCGCTTAATCATCTGTTCTAGGTTTACCCGCAGGTTATCCAGTTCTATGCCGTGCGTTTTAAAGGTATGGGCCGCATTGTGGAAGTGCTCCGAAGAGTCGAGTAAAGCTTTGGACGGGATACAACCTACATTTAAGCAAGTACCACCCAATACATCATATTTTTCGATGATAGCAGTTTTTAAACCTAATTGCGCGCACCGAACCGCCGCCACATAACCACCCGGTCCGGAACCAATAACTGTTACGTCGTATTTCATTTTTCTTATTTTATTAACTTTCCCGGAATAACTTCCGGAATTTATTAAAGGTCCTATAAAAATAAAAGAGGGAATATTTTAAATCCTCCCCCCTTTTCTAATCTATAATTATTATTAAACGCCTAATAATAAGCGCATCGGGTCTTCCAGCAGTTCTTTTACACGTACCAGGAAGCTTACCGACTCTTTGCCGTCGATAATGCGGTGGTCGTAAGATAAGGCTACGTACATCATCGGTCGGATTACGACCTGTCCGTCGATGGCAACCGGACGCTGGATAATATTATGCATACCCAGAATAGCCGATTGCGGCGCATTAATAATTGGGGTCGACATCATCGAGCCGAATACACCGCCGTTGGTAATAGTAAAAGTACCGCCGGTCATTTCTTCTATAGATATTTTATTGTCACGGGCGCGGGTTGCCAAGCGGATTACTTCTTTCTCAATACCATCCAGCGACATACTTTCGGCGTTGCGGATAACCGGCACCACCAAACCTTTGGGGGCTGATACCGCAATAGAAATATCGCAGAAGTCGTTGAATACCATTTCGCCTTCGTCGAGCATGGCGTTAACGGCCGGAAATTCCTGTAAAGCTACGGTACAAGCTTTTATAAAGAATGACATAAAGCCTAAACCAACGCTGTGTCTCTCCTTGAATTTATCTTTGTACTTCGCCCGAATATCCATAATCGGCTTCATATCTACCTCATTAAAGGTAGTAAGCATGGCCGTTTCGTTTTTAACAGCTACGAGGCGGCGGGCCACCGTTTTACGCAGGCTCGACATGCGCTCGCGGCGCTGGTTGCGGTTACCCGGTGTACCGGTTGCGGCTGGCTGAGCGGCAGGTGCCGCGGCAGCTGCTGGTGCAGGGGCTGGAGCTGGTGCAGGGGCTGGAGCGGCTGGTTTGGCCTGGGCCTTTTGGGCATCGTCTTTGGTAATGCGGCCATCTCGACCGGTACCGGCCACATCCCCAACATTAATTCCTTTCTCGTTTAATATTTTACCGGCTGCCGGTGACGGCGTTCCGGCAGCATACGCCGAGGTGCCACCAGCGGTAGCCGTAGCAGCCTGAGCCTGTGGCTGGGCGGCAGCAGGAGTCGGCGCACTTGCTCCACTACCACTACCAACGGCAATTTTACAAATAACGGCCCCAACTGGTACGGTCTCGCCTTCCTGGGCAATAATTTGCAAGGTACCCGATGCTTCGGCGGGCAACTCAAAGGTAGCTTTGTCAGATTCCAGTTCGCACAATATTTCGTCCATTGCTATCTGGTCACCATCTTTTTTAAGCCATTTAGAAATCGTAACTTCCGAAATAGATTCGCCTACCGCTGGTATTTTTATTTCTTTTACTTCGCCGGTAGCATTGCTACCGCCCTTGTGATCGGCACTGGCTGCACCGGGCTGCGCACTGGCTACCGCTTCAGCGGCCGGAGCACTGCTGGTCGGCTCACCGGAGCCACCGTAACCCGATTGTTTATTTTCTTCCGGGGCGTCATTACCGCCCGTTGCTGGAGCAGCGCCATTAGCCGATATTTCGGCCAATACCGCTCCCACCGGAATGGTTTCGCCTTCGGGTACCCTGATTTTTAAAATGCCGGCAGCTTCGGCGGGCAACTCAAACGTGGCTTTGTCAGATTCCAGTTCGCAGATAACTTCATCCATTGCCACCTGATCACCGTCTTTTTTAAGCCATTTGGCAATGGTCACTTCCGTAATGGATTCACCTACAACCGGCACTTTTATTTCAAGACCCATAGTTTTTATAATTATGAATTACGCTTTGACTGTTTTCGGCAAATTAGGAAATCCAATCAAAACCGCCATTTATAGTTTTTTATATTTTAATTTTTTGTCTGCTTTAATAAAATTACCAACACTTTGCGGTTAATAATTATGCTTTATTTAAATCAGGAACACCCGAAATATACAGTACACTGTTACGCTACGCTTAATATTATTTGCCCGACGGCAAATAATATCACACCAGAAGCGTTGGCAATGTGAGGGTTCTGAATAATTCTCAGAGCCCTACATTATCCGGTGTTTCACCTAATTACCAACTAAATACTAAAAGCGGTCTCGATGATTTCACGTTGTTGCTTGCCGTGTACTTTGTTGTAACCGGTGGCCGGCGAAGCACTGGCCTTGCGGGCAACCACATCGGTCAGAATATTCTTATGGCGCAATGCCCGCACCATATAAGACCAGTAACCCATGTTAGATGGTTCTTCCTGTACCCAATACACTTTTGCGTCTTTGTACTTACTTAGTTGAGCCTCTAACTGCGTATGCGGGAACGGATGCAATTGCTCTAACCGGATAACGGCTACGTCGGTGCGCTGGTTCTGCTGTTGCTGTTCCAGCAATTCGTAATAAAGCTTACCGGTACACAGCAATATTTTGTTCACCGCTGCAGGTTGGGCAAAGTTATCGCCAATTACCTCTTTAAAAGTACCGCTGGTAAAATCATCAATTGGCGATACGCACAAGGGGTGGCGCAGCATTGATTTAGGCGACATAATAACCAAAGGCTTCCGGAATGGCCAGGCTAGTTGCCGGCGTAAAATATGAAAGAAGTTGGCCGGCGTAGTTACGTTAGCCACCACAATATTATATTCGGCCGAAAGCTGCAGAAAACGTTCCGGACGGGCATTGGAGTGCTCTGGCCCCTGGCCTTCGTATCCGTGCGGCAACAGCATTACCACCCCGTTCATCCGCTGCCATTTGGTTTCGGAAGGAGTGATAAACTGGTCGATCATTACCTGGGCACCATTGGCAAAATCACCGAACTGCGCTTCCCAGATTACCAGGGCATTGGGATTGGCCATGGCATAACCAAATTCAAAACCCAGCACCCCAAACTCCGAAAGCAGTGAGTTGTAAATCTGCATTTTTTCCTGGCCGGCGTCAATGTAATTCAGGCTGTTATAGGCCTCGCTGGTTTCGGCATCGTGCAATACCGCGTGGCGGTGCGAGAAAGTACCCCGCTGCACATCCTGACCAGATAAACGCACAATTTTATTATCCATTAAGATGGATCCGTACGCCAATAATTCGGCGGCCGCCCAGTTTAAAACCTTTTGGTTAAAGAACATTTCATGACGCTCTTTCAGCAGCTTCTCTATTTGCTTCAGGGGCTTAAAGCCTTCCGGAATAGTGCTGATGGCTTTGCCTACCTTTTCTACTACTGCTAAACTCACACTGGTATCCGGTGAGCTTTCAAAATCCTGGGGTACCGACCGGCGCAATTCGTGCCACTCTTTTTCCATGTTCTGGAAATTGTAAGGCAAAGGCTTTTGTTTTACCTGGTTCAGGCGATCCTGCAGCATATCGCGGAACTCCTTATCCATTCTTTCGGCCAGTTGCGCATCCACATCGCCGCGATTAATTAAAGTTTTATTATAGATTTCGCGGGGGTTCGGATGCGTCGAAATGAGGTTATACAGCTGGGGCTGGGTAAATTTCGGCTCATCGCTTTCGTTGTGGCCGTGGCGGCGGTAGCACACCATATCGATAAAAATATCGTTGTTGTACTGCTGCCGGTATTCGGTAGCAATGCGCACGGCAAATACCACTGCTTCCGGATCGTCGCCGTTTACGTGCAATACCGGGGCATCCACAATCTTAGCCACGTCGGTGCTGTAAATAGACGAACGGGCATCTTCAAAATCGGTGGTAAAACCTACCTGGTTGTTTATCACAAAGTGGATGGTTCCGCCGGTGCTGTAACCCTCCAGGTTCGACATCTGGGTAACTTCGTATACAATTCCCTGGCCAGCCAGGGCGGCATCACCATGAATCAGAATCGGCAGAATACTTTTGTAATCGTTGCCGTACATGGAGTCAACTTTGGCCCGTACAAACCCCTCTACTACCGGATTTACCGCTTCCAGGTGCGAAGGGTTAGGCGCCAGTTTCAGATTCACCAGGTTGCCCGACGACGTTTTAACTTCGCTGGAATAGCCCATGTGGTATTTCACATCGCCATCGCCCATGGTTAAATCCGGTACGGCGGTGCCTTCAAATTCGCTGAATATCTGCTCATAGGTTTTACCCATAATATTAGCCAGTACATTCAGGCGGCCCCGGTGGGCCATACCAATCACTACTTCTTTCACGCCCAGTTGCGAGCCCCGGTCGATAATGGCATCGAGGGCCGGGATGGTAGTTTCACCGCCTTCGAGCGAGAAGCGCTTTTGGCCTAAAAATTTGGTATGGAGGAAGTTCTCAAAAACAACCGCCTCGTTTAATTTAGATAAAATGCATTTTTTATATTCGTCTGACGGCTCGAAATGCAGGGATTCGTGTTCGATTTTTTGTTTAAACCACTCCAGAATTTCCGGATCGCGGATATACATATATTCAAATCCGATGGTGCCTTCGTAGATTTTTTTAAGGGCGGCAATAAT
>JAQBNV010000031.1 GCA_028288395.1 Adhaeribacter sp.
AGGTCATCGCGGGTCATACCGGGTTTACGCGGCAAGCCGGAAGTAATTACCACAATATCCGAATTAGCCGTCCGGGCGTAATCGTTGGTTACACCTATCGTTCGGGTATCGTATAAATTGATAGGTGCTTTCTGCCAGATATCCAGGGCTTTGCCTTCGGCTACACCTTCTTTAATATCCAGTAATATTACTTCGTTTGCTATTTCGCGATAAGCTAAAACGTCGGCACACGTGGCACCTACATTACCTGCTCCAACTACGGTTACTTTCATGATAAATACTACTATTTAAGTTAGTGAATAATTATAGATGCGTAAAAATATGAAAATTGAAACGCCTTCGTAATAATTAATATTTTTTATTTGGTAAAAGAGAAGGCAAGCCTTACCAGGGCAAGCCGTGAAATAATATTTGTAGCGCCTTGCCCGGTTGGTAATTCAGGTATTATGCTGCCACCGGGCTAATCCAAAAAAGTTTAATTTATTTAAACCAGAAAGTGGTCTGTCTAAATACTTGTGGATTAGCAATCGCAGGAAAACTCGTGGTAATTTTCGAAGCCAGGCGCAAAATTATCGGCCACACTGTAAATCCGATCGAGCCTGATTTTTTCGCCGGTGGCTAAAAGTAAATATTCTTCGTCCGCTTCGGTAAGCAGTTCTTTTAAAAGTGCCCGGTCGGTCATAAACTCATGAATAGGCGTAAAATACTGAACCCGGCAATATTTTCGCTGGACCACCAATTCCTGCAATATTGCCCGGAACGCTTCATCGATGGGCTTATATATAATATCGTACATTTCAGTTAGCAGTAAACTATGAACAGTTAGCAATTAGGTTAAGCTTTTTCATTTTGGCTAAATCGTATAAGAACCTTAATTTACTTAAACTTTTTTACTTTGCATCAGGGGGCTCTGTTGTAGCAGTACAACTATAATTCTTATTTCTTAGAATCTGTTTTAAAACCTACCAGAACGGGTAAATAGGCTGGAATAGGAAAGCCCTCAAATTGGTTAAGCTTGGCCGAATCACCAATTCTTCTCAACGGCCATGAGTACAAAACAGAAGAGGCAAAAAAGGCGCAGCTAACCAAGCGATATGCGTAAAAATGAGGGGGCAACACTTAGAAGGCGTTACTTGATTTACCAGTAACCCGCCCTGGTAAGGCCGTCCGGCAACAGACTTAAAAGAAGTTATCCATGCTATAAATTGGTTGTAGTTGGCAGATTATGCCGCATGATTTAGTGTGCTGGCGTACGGCTATTTTAACAGATAGCGTAAAACCGGTGCTTGGGAATGGATTTATAGTTGTTTTGTTAAGAAGATTCACCGCAACGCCTGTCCATCAGCTGGCAGTATTGATTCAGCATCGAAACAACGGCCTGGGGCGGGTGGATGATGTGAAAAAAACTGTGGGGCTGGCGCGGGCAGGTAGTGCTCAGAAGAGATGAGAAGAAAGGCTTTCAACTGCTGCCCCGCCGATGGGTGGTAAAAAGAACTTTTGCCTGGATATGGCCAGATGCCTGAATAAAGATTATGAAAACAACCGACGGAACAGCCAATCCAGGGCTTATCTGGCAATACTTTCAATCAGGCTCAATCGTCTTTGTTTTTTAAAATAGTTTATTAGAAGCTATAGGGAAATAACCGGTTGCCGGATCTAATTGTACTGGGCTGGGCAACTTGAAAATAGAACTCCCAATACATATTGGCGTACGCCAGGTAAGTAATAAAGGGAATATTTTTCAATCTCCTTTAAATTTTTCACTACAACTTCCCCAATATTTCATCATCTTTCCGGCCGGAGGTTATTACCTGGGGGCTGCGGAATTCTTTTTGAATATTTAGCCGTACCTTTGCCGCCGGAATAATTTAAATTTAAGAAGATGGAAGAATATGCCCGCGTCATTCTGCAAGCAGGGAAAGAACATTCGCTCAAGCGCCGGCATCCCTGGGTATTTTCCGGTGCCATCAAGAAAATATCGACTGATATAACCGACGGGGAGCCCGTAGAAGTATTTAGCGCCGGCGGCGAATATTTGGGCACCGGGCATTACCAGACCGGTGGTTCTATTGCGGTCCGGTTGTTTTCTTTTGTGCGCGTCGTGTTAGATCAGGCATTCTGGCAAAGCAAGATCAAGCTGGCTTATGATTACCGCCGGACTTTAGGTTTTACAGATAATAATATTACCGATGTGTACCGCCTGGTTTTTGCCGAAGGCGATGGTTTGCCCGGCCTGGTAGTAGATGTGTATAACGATACCGCTGTGATGCAATGCCAGACAACAGGCATGTACCACATCCGGGAAGTATTAGCCCAGGCCATATTGGCGGTAGGCGGCCCCACCATTAAAGCGGTTTACGATAAAAGCGCCGAAACCTTGTCGGCCAAAGCCACTGCCCAAGGTGCCAATGGTTATTTGTTAGGCGAAGCCAGCGCCAGCCAGGTAGTACAGGAAAATGGTAATAAGTTTACCGTAGATTGGGTGCACGGGCAAAAAACAGGCTTTTTCATCGACCAGCGCGAAAACCGGGCCTTACTGGCGCATTATTCCGCTGGCAAATCTGTCCTGAATACCTTTTGCTACACCGGCGGTTTCTCGGTTTATTCTCTCAATGCCGGTGCCTCACTGGTGCATTCCGTAGATAGTTCGAAAAAGGCTATTGAATTCACTAATAAAAACGTTGACTTAAACGGCGCTACGGATCGCCACGAATCTTTTGCTGTTGATACTTTTTCTTTTCTGAAAGATAATCCGGCGCTGTACGATATAATTATCCTGGATCCGCCAGCCTTTGCCAAACATCAGAATGTGCGCCACAATGCCGTAATGGGCTACAAACGCCTGAACACAGAAGGCATCCGGCACATTAAACCCGGTGGTATCTTGTTTACATTTTCGTGCTCGCAAGTGGTAGATAAAAATTTATTCAGCAGCACGGTTATGGCCGCAGCCATTGAAGCTGGCCGGAATATTAAAATCATGCATCACCTGAGCCAGCCGGCCGACCACCCGGTTAGCATTTTTCATCCGGAGGGAGAATATTTGAAGGGCTTAGTGTTGTTTGTGGAGTAGAAGGTGGGCATTGTTGGAAAAAAATGTTTTATACTATTATTTTAAAGTTGCCCTTTAGGAAAAGATTAACTATTTACCTGACGCGAGGCTCCAGCCTCGCGTCTGTTTTACTCTGGCCTATGGCCAATATTATTTTAAATATTCAAAGCGGCCCTAGGCCGGCAAAAAGAGGGCATGGGCGAGAACGCCCGCGCCAGCTACCGCTCAAAGCAAAATTTACGAAAGACCAGGCCTGAAGTAATGTGAGTATCAAATACTAAACAAACGCTACTATATAATAAAAAAGCAGTTCCGATTAAGGAACTGCTTTTTTATTATATCTAAAAGAGAATATTTAGTGTCGGCCGTGGCAGCTGCATTGTTCTCCAGCGATGCCTAGGGTATTAACATCCATGCCTTCGGTAAACGGAAAAGAGCCGCTAACTTTTGGGTTCTCCCAGTAAAAAGGCGTTGGTTTTTTGTTGTAATTGCCTGTTTTCTGCATGGTGGCGGCATCGTAGAGCCGGCCGTTTACCATGGTATAAATTACATTTTCGGAATGCTGAATGTTTTCCAAGGGGTTTTTATTTAGCACAATCAGGTCGGCCAGTTTACCGGCTTCCAGCGAGCCGATTTCTTTCTCCATGCCTAAATAATAAGCGCCGTTCAGGGTGGCCGCGCGTAAAGCTTCGTGGTTGCTCATGCCGCCTTGTTGTAACATCCATAATTCCCAATGTGCACCCAGTCCCTGTAACTGGCCATGGGCACCCAAATTTATCTTACTCCCTTTATACTGTAAGCTTGGTACAATTTACTAAGTTTTCGATATACTGGAGGATGTTAATAATTT
>JAQBNV010000035.1 GCA_028288395.1 Adhaeribacter sp.
TGCTCTTCCGATCTCGCGGCTCCTAATATTGCCGAAACCCTTACGCCTGACCTTATCGAGCAGTACCGGTTTTTATCTAAAAAGGAAGCCTTGTTGCAGGTTCATTTCCCGGCCAATTCCGAGAAACTGGCTGCTGCCCGCTTCCGGCTTAAGTTTGAAGAACTGTTTTATGTACAGCTGAAATTGCTCCGGCAAAAAACCGTTCGTAAATCAGAGCTACGCGGGCAAATATTTAAGCAGGTACCAACCCTCACCACTTTTTATAATCAGCATCTGGGATTTGAATTAACCAACGCACAGAAAAGGGTAATAAAGGAAATTTACAAAGATTTGTGCGCCGGCAAACAAATGAACCGGCTGCTGCAAGGCGATGTAGGCAGCGGTAAAACCATTGTGGCTTTTTTAACGATGCTCATGGCCAGTGACAACCAGGCCCAATCGTGCCTCATGGCTCCCACCGAAATATTAGCCGACCAGCACTATACCGGTTTAAAACAGTTCGCCGATAAGCTGGGCATTAACCTGGGCAAACTCACTGGCTCTACCAAACAAAAAGAACGCCGGATTATTCACGAGCAGTTGCAATCCGGCGATATGAAAATGATTGTAGGTACACATGCTTTACTCGAAGATGTGGTGCAGTTTCAGAACCTGGGTTTGTGCATCATCGACGAGCAGCACCGGTTTGGCGTGGCCCAGCGCTCTAAACTGTGGCAAAAGAACCCGAATGTGATACCGCACGTGCTGGTTATGACCGCCACCCCGATTCCGCGTACCCTGGCCATGACCCTGTACGGCGATCTGGATGTATCGGTGATTGATGAACTGCCGGCCGGCCGGAAAGAAATTGTAACGGTACACCGCTATGATGCGCACCGGCTGCGGGTGTTTGGCTTTATGCGGGAGCAAATAAAGGCCGGCCGCCAGGTGTACCTGGTATACCCGCTGATAGATGAATCCGAAACCCTGGATTATAAAGATCTGATGGACGGCTACGAAAGCGTGAAACGCGCCTTTCCGGAATACGGCATCAGTATTGTACACGGCAAAATGAAGCCTCAGGACAAAGATTTTGAAATGCAGCGTTTTGTCCGGCACGAAACCCAGATAATGGTGGCTACTACGGTAATTGAAGTGGGGGTAAACGTACCGAATGCCTCGGTAATGGTTATTGAAAGCGCCGAACGCTTTGGACTATCGCAGTTGCACCAGTTGCGGGGGCGCGTGGGACGGGGAGCCGAACAGTCTTATTGCATTTTAATGACCAGCTATAAGCTGAGCAAAGAAAGTAAAATCCGGCTCGAAACCATGGTCCGTACAAACAATGGTTTCGAAATTGCCGATATTGATTTAAAACTCCGGGGTCCCGGAGATTTAATGGGAACCCAGCAAAGCGGGGTATTAGACCTGCTCATTGCCGACTTATCGAAAGATGCTAAAATATTACAGGAAACCCGGGCGGCTGCCCAAATATTAATTGACCAGGACCCCCAGCTCGAACAGCCGCAAAACGAAAATTTGCGACGGCATATCCAGTCCTTGAGCCGCAATAGCGTTAACTGGAGCCGGATTAGTTAGTACCGCTTAGGCAATAGGCAGGTTTAGTATTTGTTATATTTAATGGAGATTTTCTGCATGTTGGGTTCCTGGCTATTCTTCGGGGCAACACCTGAATCAGTATTATGAGAATAAACCGGTGAATAAAGATTTCTGGAGGGTTTACTCATAATCTGATCTTGTTTTTCCATTTTGGCTATTACGATCAGAATAACTAAAAGCAAAACCTTAAAAGCTAATTTCATAATTTAAATTGTTAACCGATATGCTTTATATGTAGTTAATATATTTACCACTTAGTATTACTTTAGGATGTTATGGGGTTGTTAAGTTTCCTTTAAACATCTGTTAAAATTAGGGCCAAGTATAAGGTTGCTACACTTAAAAAATTAATTTTATTTTGATTTAAGATTAAGTTAATGCGGAAAACAATCTGTTAACCGCAGGGATTACGTTTACTACTTTAAAAAATAAATGTTGCAAATATTTTAAGTTAGTTTCTTCGCATTTATTTATTTTGTAATGGATAACCTTTTTGCTTAACAAATTTAAAATGAATTTTTTTATAATACTATTTAAAATTACTATTTTAATATTCGTGTAAGTAAAATTTAGAAAATTTTAAATCAACTTTTTACCACTAAGGCTTAAACAATATCTTTGTACCGGCAATTCGTTTTTTATTAAAAGCTTTTATGATGGATAAATTTTTGGTGGGTATATTTTGGTTGCTTTTAGTGCTAACATTTGCCTGGGCAAACCCAGGTGCATCTTCCGCTCAATCCAAGGTCCGGTCAGTAACCTTTAATTATTTATCGGATAAGTCTGAGGATGAATATAACCAACGGATAAAGCAGAAGACATTACCCGTAGGTTCCTCTGACTTTGTTATCTTATCAAAAAAAACAGAAAGTATTTACGCGGTAGAGCGTTATAATGGCGACTTAAAAAAAGTTTGGGAAGCACCTTTGCCTTTGGCGGCCGCCGAAGAGGTTGAGGCTTTTACTGTAAATGCGAGCCAGGCAATTGTCCTTCTTCACCGGAAGAATCAGGAAACAGGAATGCAAGGTTTAATCGGGTACGCCATCGACCTAAACACCGGGAAAAAAGCAGAAGCCAAGACTCTGGCAGAAGCCCCTATCAAAAGCCGCCGGATTGGGGCTGCTTCTTCCGAAGATGGGAGTAAATTAGTTACCTACACGTATCAGCACCAGCAGGACCAGTTAAAGGCCATGACTGCAACCGTTTACGATAGCGCCTTAACCAAGCTAAAAGATCAAGCTTACAATTTCCGTGATTTAGTAGGTATTCAGTCGGCTGCTATCAAGATAGATAATAAAGGCAACCAGTACGTAGCTTTACTAAATAACAATGCGACTAAATTATCGGTCCGGCGGTATAACCTTAACAATCCGCAAATCAAAGGCATGGATATTCAGATAGGCGGCGTTTTTGAAGGCAGGAAAGTTTATGTTTTCGATACGTTTTTTGCCTTACAGCAGGATAGCAGTTTCTATGCTGCGGCCATGTGTGCGGATGAAAAAACCGGCGATTTCTACAGCCTGAAAGTTATTAAGTTTGATTTTGGCTCCGGTCAAATAAAGTATGCCCCGGAATTTCGGTTTACGCCTGAATATATTGCCGAGATCAATAAACTAAATAAAACGGGTAGCCCGGCCGTCAAGCGCCTGGAAGATATTTACTTATCGGAGTTAGTAGTAAGTCCGGAGAAAAACGTACTGGTACTAGCCGAAAAAAAATACAACGAAGGCCCCAAACTGCCTTTTGCCGCCCGTGAAATACATCTTTTCTCGTACGACGAGTTTATGAACCCAACTTGGCACTCCCTCCTGAATAAAAACCAGGTAGCACCGGCCGCCGAAGGCTTTACCGGGATCTCGTACAAATCCAGTTTAGCTGGCAACGAATTAAAACTGATTACCCTGGAGACGCTCAACGGCAAAACGGATTTATTCAGCCGGCAGATAAACCTAAAAACCGGTACGACCGCTGCGCCCAAGCCACTAAAATTAAATATAGCCACGAACCAACCGCTGGCCTACCTCAAAGATTTTACCGCCTGGCTAAACGACAACACTATTGTAACTGTTTTTATGCCTTCCCGCAAATCAAAAACATTAAAACTCAACGCCATAACTGTTAAGTGATACATGCCGGTAATAGCTACCGAAAACAAAAAAGCCAGCTAAAGTATAATAGCTGGCTTTTATTCAGATGCACATCGGGTAAATTAATAAACGTATTGGTCGGCCTGGATTAAGGTAGCTGCAATGCGGCGACGGGCTTCTTTGGTATTAAAAAGTTCGGCTTTGGTAAAGCGTTTTAAACCCATAAACAAAAGCTTTTGCTCGTCGCCTTCGCCCATGGCACTAATAGCGGCTTTACCGGCCAAATAAATCGTATCAAGCGCTTCGTACAAATAAACCCGGGCAATATCGCCCTGGCGGGCCGCTGCCTCTTCTCCTTTCTGGCTCACCAGCTTTTCTACCCGCAACAGCGTCGATTCCGCTACATAAGTTTTGATGACCATATCGGCAATATTCATTAATATTTCCTGCTCTTTTTCCAGGGTCATCATAAACTTTTGTACGGCCGTACCAGCCACCAGCAAAATGGCCTTTTTCATGTTCCGGATTATTTTTTTCTCCGCCACAAATAGCCCTTCTTCCTCGTCGCCGAAATCCGGGATGCTCAAAAGCTCATCCTGGATAGCTTTGACTGGCCCCATCAAATCCAGTTCGCCTTTCATTGCTTTCTTCAGGATCATATCTACTGTAAGCATCCGGTTTATTTCGTTGGTGCCTTCAAAGATGCGGTTAATACGCGAATCGCGGTAGGCGCGGTCCATGGGGTAATCGGCGGAGAAGCCGTAGCCCCCGTAAATCTGCACGCCCTCATCTACCACGTAGTCCAGCACCTCCGACCCTTCCACTTTCAGGATGGCACATTCTACGGCAAATTCTTTGGCGGCGCCCAGTAAAGCTTCAGAAAAAGGCTTACCTTCGGCCAGAAGCTCCTGCTCTTTGTGGTAAATATCGTTGCCGCACCGGTAAAGCGCCGATTCCATGGCAAATATCCGGACGGCCTGCTGGGCCAGTTTATGCCGGATAGCCCCGAATTTTGAAATCGGAATTTTAAACTGAATCCGCTCATTGGCATATTTAATTGATAAATTAGCTACTTTTTTGGCGGCACCCAATGTGGCGGCGCCCAGTTTAATCCGGCCTAAGTTCAGAATATTAAAAGCAATCAGGTGGCCTTTGCCAATCTCGCCCAGCACATTTTCTTTGGGCACTTTGCAATCGGTAAAGAATACCTGCCGCGTAGAGGAGCCCTTGATACCCATTTTGTGCTCTTCGTTGCCCAGGCTTAAGCCTTCGGCGGTCCGCTCCACAATAAAACCGGTAAATTTATCGCCGTCTACCTGGGCGAAAACAATAAATACATCGGCAAAACCAGCATTGGTAATCCACATTTTCTGGCCATTGAGGATATAATATTTACCAGACGGATTCATAACGGCCTTGGTTTTAGCCGCCAGCGCATCCGACCCTGAACCCGGCTCGGTTAAACAATAGGCCGATATCCATTCGCCGGAAGCCAGTTTGGGCAAATATTTGGTTTTCTGTTCTTCGGTACCAAAATACAGGATAGGCAGAATACCAATGCCCGTATGGGCCGCAAAGGCTACTGGAAAAGAATGCCCGCCCCCTACCGATTCGGTTACCAACAAGGCCGTATTAAAATCACGATCAAAACCGTCGTACTGGGCCGGCAGCGATACCGCAAACAGCCCTAGTTCACCTGCTTGCTTCATCAGCCCGGCCATCAGTCCTTCTTCGTGGTCGTCCAGCCGGTCGAGCAACGGAGTTACTTCCGCCTGAATAAACTGGTGCCCGGTTTCCGCCATCAGCCGCTGCTCCTCATCGAACTCCTCCGGAATAAATATATCAGCGGCCTCGGTTTCTCTGACGATAAACTCGCCGCCTTTTAGTGTTTTATTTGTAGTTTCCATGGTATTTAGATTTAAGCTGCTAGTTTGATAAAAGAAAAAGGTAGTAGGATAAAAGATTAAGATTTTGCTACTAAGGCAACCTTAAAACTGCAAATCATTTTCTGTAGCAGTATTAATTTCCCCATTAATGTCATTAGTTCTGGCATGGATAAAAAACCAAACTCTTGGGCCAGGATCAATTGTGTTTCAAGTTCATAAGCAGACCCCAAGGCAATATTTAAAAAATGAGAAAATTCTTTATTAGAGCCTCTGCCTGCTCCTTCTGCTATATTAG
>JAQBNV010000046.1 GCA_028288395.1 Adhaeribacter sp.
TTCCTGCGGTTGTACCACCCCCGAGTGGACCACTACCCCGGTTTTACCTGGTAAGTCCGGCTTCATAAAAGCTTCTTACAATGCCGCGGCTATGGGTGTTTTTAACAAAAGCATCACTATTACTTCAAACGCAACTAACGGAACCCAGGTTCTATACATCAAAGGTACGGTAGTAGATAAGGCCGAGTTGAAAGCTGCTGCTACCCCAGCCCAAAAGGCGCAATCGCCCCGGATAACATTAAACAAAGCTGCTTATAACTTTGGCAAACTTGAAAGCGGCCAAAAAGCGGTGGTCAAATTCACGCTCAAGAATACCGGTAAGCAAGACCTTACCATTTCAGGAATTCAGTCGGCTTGCAACTGTGTTTCTTACAAATCTTTAACGCCAAAAATAAAACCAGGAAGTGAAGGAATTTTGGAACTAACTTATACACCCCGTGTGTTAGGAGAGCAAACAGAAGCAGTTAAAATCGCTTCCAACGACCTGGTTTCGCCGGAATTAACTCTTAATTTACAAGCCAAGGTGGTGCAGAGTTTATCTGCTCAAAGTGTATTAAAGGAGAACAGCAACGCTGTTCCATTTAAATAATTTTTTCATAGTTTTATTTTGACTAATGGCAGTGGTACAATCACTGCCTTTTTTTATTATTAATCTTTTTTACTTTTCGAGTCAAATAATCTCCGCTTTATCTAACCATTTTACCGGTAATAATATATTTCAGTTTACTTTTTCAGCTCCTAGTATCCTGCTTTCTCTTTTTAATATTTCCCCTGCCTTCAATATCTGCTATTTAAATTAAATATTTAATACCATTCATCTTCTCAATGGCTATTTTATCTTCCGGTCCTCCGATCAGCTAAAACCAATTTTCAATACTCCCTGAAACGTCAAAATCCTTATTCTTCCGGGAATCGAATCTTATAATCTTTGCATTATTTCCGTTGCTTTTATGACTAACCATTAACCTATTTAATTTCGTAAGGAGTTGTATATTTGTGATATATTTTAACTTTATATCTTAATGATAATAGGACTTCCTAAAGAAATTAAAAATAATGAAAATCGGGTGGCGATAACGCCCGGAGGCGCTGCGGCATTGCAAAAGGCGGGGCATACTTTATATGTGCAGGCTTCCGCTGGTGCAGGCAGTGGCTTTAAAGATGCCGATTACGAACAAGTGGGGGCAATTATATTAGCAACTATTGAAGAAGTTTATACGGTTGCCGAAATGATTGTAAAAGTGAAAGAACCAATCGCAGCCGAGTATCCCCTGATCAAAGAAAATCAATTAATTTTTACTTATTTCCATTTTGCCTCTTCCGAAGCGTTAACCAGGGCCATGATCGCGCGCAAAGCCATTTGCCTAGCTTACGAAACCGTGGAGAAAAGCGACCGATCCTTGCCCTTGCTTATTCCCATGTCGGAAGTTGCCGGACGCATGGCACCCCAAGAAGGAGCCAAATACCTGGAAAAACCAATGCAGGGTCGGGGCATTCTGTTGGGCGGTGTACCCGGCGTAAAACCCGCGAATGTATTGGTACTCGGCGGTGGCGTGGTAGGCACCCAAGCCGCACGTATTGCCGCCGGCTTGGGTGCCTCCGTAACCATAATGGATATAAACCTGACCCGGCTCCGGGAACTGGACGATTTCATGCCCGCCAATGTGGTAACCCAAATGTCAAGTGAATATAATATTCGCGAGGCCATTAAATCGGCCGATTTAATAATAGGAGCAGTTTTAATTCCGGGAGCCAAAGCGCCACACCTGATAACCCGCGACATGCTAAAAGAAATGAAACCCGGTACCGTTTTGGTAGATGTAGCCATCGATCAGGGTGGTTGCATTGAAACCTGTCGGCCTACTACCCACGAAAATCCTACCTTTGTAATCGACGAGATAGTCCATTATTGCGTTGCTAACATGCCCGGTGCCGTTCCCTATACCTCTACGCTGGCCCTCACCAATGCGACCTTGCCTTATGTAGTGCAGTTGGCCAATAAAGGCTGGAAAGAAGCCTGCCGGGTTAATAATGACCTGAAACAAGGATTGAATGTGGTGCAAGGCGCTGTAGTTTATAAAGGTGTGGCCGAAGCCTGGAACCTGGCGCTAATCGATGTAAATACGGTACTGGCCGTTGCCTCCTAAAACATTTAAGCCCTTTGGTGCCAGCCTTTTTCGATGATAAAAAAGGTATTCACGCATTTACCCCCCTAACTTTATTTTACTACCGGATACAGTTTTCATGTTCCATTATTCTTTAAAAATAACTATCCAAAGACTAAGCATTCTCCTGCTTTTTTACTTTGGACTTCGTTTGGCTTTCTATGTTTTCAACCGCGATACATTTGATGCGGCTCCCGCAGAGCAGGTAATATTTTCCTTTTTGCACGGCTTACGGTTCGATTTAGCGACCTTGCTGACACTCAACCTGCCTTTTATCATTTTCTCGGTTTTACCCAATACGACATTACTCGAACGAAAATATTATCAACGGAGCCTGCAAATTTATTTTGTGGGGGTAAACACCATTTTCTTTTTCGTAAACCTAATCGATATTGAATATTTCAAATTTATTGGCCGGCGTACCAGCAACGAATTATTTAGCATTACTCAGGATCTAAAGGAGCAAGCCAGTCATTTAATTATCGATTATTGGTATTTCTTTTTTATTACTTTTTTATTGGGCTTGCTTTTGTGGCTGCTTTACAAACCTTATCGGCCAAAAAAAGCCGCAACGTACCCCAACTGGGATATTCTGCGGATATTAGGCCTAGTGGTTTTTACTATATTTTGTATTCTCGGTATCCGGGGTGGTATCCAATACAAGCCATTGCGTGTCAGTCATGCCTTTATCCAGGAGCCGGCGGTGCTGGGTAACCTGGCCCTGAACAGTTCATTTACCTTTATCCGGAGCCTGAATAATATTTCGCTCGAACGGACCAATTATTTTGAAGACCAGGCGGCCGCGGCCCGGTACTTGCAATTTAATCCTAATAAATATTTAAAGGCTTCCCCACCCGCGCAACCGATAAATGTAGTTATCATAATATTGGAAAGCTTTGCCTCCGAGTACATTGGCCACGAAAATAATGGCCGGGGTTTTACCCCTTTCTTTGATTCACTCGCTTCCCAGGGTACTTTTTTCCGGCATAATTATGCCAATGGCAAACGTTCCATCCTGGCATTACCCGCAATTTTAGCGGGGTTGCCCGGGCTCATGAACGACCCTTACATTTCTTCCGTTTATGAATCAAGCCAATTATTTGGCTTAGGTTCTATTCTGAACCCTGCTGGTTATACGACTTCCTTTTTTCACGGGGCCGCTAATGGTACCATGGGTTTCAATGCCTTTACCAAATCAATTGGCATTAGCCATTATTACGGATTAGACGAATACCCCCAGGCGCAAAAGGAAAGAGATTTTGATGGCTTGTGGGGCATTGTAGACGAGCCTTACCTGCAATATGTAGCCGGAGAATTATCGAAGCAAAAGCCTCCTTTTGCTGCTACGGTTTTTACGCTTAGTTCCCACGACCCGTATTTCGTGCCGGAAAAGTACCAGGGAAAATTCCCGAAAGGGAACCTGCCGATCCACGAAACCATTAGCTACGCCGATTACGCTTTGCGGCAGTTTTTTAAAACGGCTGCGCGACAGCCCTGGTACGCCAACACCTTGTTTGTATTAACCGGCGATCATACCCAGAAAACAAAGGTGAAAGGCTATAAAAATGATGTAGGTATGCACAAAGTGCCCCTGCTCTTCTTCCATCCAAGCCAAAAATTCCCGGCTTACAATACCGGAAAGTTAAGCCAGCACGCCGATATATTACCAACCTTGGTTGATTATCTGCAAGTTCCGACAAACAAATTATTGCCCTTCGGCCACTCTCTCCTGGATTCAGCCGCTGATGGCAAAGTTTTATATTATTTAGAAGGAGAAGCCACGCTGCTGCACCAGGATTATATAACGAAAATATTGCCAGACAACAGAATCAAATTTTATCAATACCAGCTCCACGGATTAAAACCGGTCAAAAATATTCCGGCTAACGTTAAGGAAAAATACAGCACCGAACTAAAGGCCTACCTCCAATATTTTAACAATGGCTTAATTGATAATAATTTGTATTACTGGCTACCTTCCAAATTACCGGCTAAGTAAGCGTTATTTTAGGTTAATCTGAAATATCGGGAAAAGATGGGATCTGTTGCAGGGCTTTGTATTGTGCATTTGCAAAATCTACTTCCCAGCAATAGTGCAGCAGCCCATTGGTTAACACCACGTACCGGGCCTTAATATTTTGATTGTACACGCTGGCTTGCTTAATGGTGGCGGCGGTAATAGGCACCTGCGCTGCTTTACACTCCACCAACATAACTGGCCGGCCGTGGGTGCCGTACACGCATAAATCTGTTCTTTTAGCTAATTGGTTATAAGTAGTGCCGCGTTCTATTGCCAACAGGCTTTTCGGGTACTGGAGGTAAGTAACCAGGTAATGAATAAAATGCTGGCGCACCCATTCTTCGGGGGTTAAGGCCACGTATTTCCGACGGATGCCATCAAATATCAGGCTCCTTTCGGGAGAATGTTTAAGTTTGTAATCAAAAGCGGGTAAGTTAAGCTGCTGCATGTTTAAATTTAAATAAAATTAATTTAAACACCGGCGGCAACCAACTATTGGCTGTTTATTAAAGGAATTAATTATGAAATCGAAAGAGGATATTGTTAAAAACTGGCTGCCTCGCTATACCGGAACTCCCCTAAATGAATTTGGGGAATATATTTTGTTAACCAATTTTATCAACTACGTTATCTCATTCTCAGAACGTTATAACGTTCCGATTAAAGGAATGGATAAACCCATGCAAACGGCCACCGCCGAAAATATCACCATCATTAACTTTGGTATGGGCAGCGCCATGGCCGCAACGGTCATGGATTTATTATCGGCCATAAAGCCCAAAGCCGCTTTGTTTTTGGGTAAGTGCGGAGGCATTAAAGATAAAGTTAAAGTCGGCGATATTATTTTGCCCATCGCGGCTATCCGGGGCGAAGGAACCTCCGACGATTACCTTCCGCCCGAAATTCCGGCATTGCCTTCGTTCCGGCTGCAACGGGCAGTGTCCTCGATAATAAAAAAATACCAGATGGATTACTGGACTGGCACGGTTTATACCACCAATCGCCGCGTATGGGAGCACGACAATGAATTTAAAGCCTATTTACGAAAGGTGCGGGTAATGGCTGTAGATATGGAAACCGCTACCATTTTTGTTGTCGGGTTTATTAATGATATTCCGCACGGCGCTTTGCTGCTCGTTTCGGATAGCCCCATGACGCCCGACGGCGTGAAAACCGCCGAAAGTGATTTGAAAGTAACTACCAATTTCGTGGATAAACATTTAAATATTGGCATTGATTCGATGATTGAGTTGCGCGATTCCGGCGAGTCGGTTAAGCACCTGCGGTATGAGTAAATATTACCCGTTGCGGCTTTTATTTCTGGGTTGCTTAATGGTGTTAAATAGCTGCCATCCGCCCGAACCGGTAGACCTGATTATTTACAATGCCCGGGTTTATACCGCCGACAACGACTCTACGGTAGTAGAGGCTTTTGCGGTAAACAAAGGAATGTTTGTGGAAGTTGGCGGATCTTCTTTTATCCGGACGAAATACAAAGGCCGGGAAGAAATGGACTTAGCCGGCAAAGCCGTTTACCCGGGTTTTATAGATGCCCATGCCCACTTCTCCGGCTATTCGCAAAACCTGATACAGGCAGATTTGGTAGGAACGCAATCTTTTAGCGAGGTGGTAGCGCGGTTGATAGCCCACCGGCAAAAATATCCAAAGGCCCAGTGGCTCCTGGGCCGGGGCTGGGACCAGAACGACTGGAAGAAAAAAGAATTCCCAACGAACGATACACTGAATAAATTATTTCCGGACGTACCCGTTCTCATCACCCGCGTAGATGGGCACGCCGCCTTGGTAAACGCCAGAGCACTGGCCCTCGCCCATGTTACACCGGCCACTACCGTAAAGGGCGGCATGATCGTAAAAGAAAATGGTCGCCTCACCGGCTTATTAGTAGACAACGCCGAAGCGTTGGTATCTGCTAAAATCCCCCCACTCCGCCCCGCCGAACAGGCCGAATTATTACTGACCGCTCAGGAAAAATGCTTTGCGGTAGGTTTAACCAGTGTAACCGATGCCGGCCTGGAAAAACC
>JAQBNV010000047.1 GCA_028288395.1 Adhaeribacter sp.
ATAACACTGGCTAATCCGCTCATCCGGCCAGTGTTTATCGCCCTTCTTATCAGCGGCTAGCAAAACATAGCTCCGCTTTACCTGTGCCGATTTGTTAGAACGACACTTGATTACTTCGGCTAATCTTACTCGCTCTTGCTCCGTTAAAGTTATCCTGTATCTTGCCATATCCTAAAATACTTAATCTAGCAATTCTAGTTTGACAAAATAGTAGATAACCGGCGCAATATTGCTTCTGCATTTAAAACCTGCCGGGTAAGCAGCAGAGGGGCTATAAAAATTTGTTTTTCACAGGTTTTTACAAACTATTTTACTGCAGGTTTTATAATTAGTGCTATTATTTAGGCGGGAGGGTTAAATAAGGAGCAAGGCCGTTGCGGGTATAACCTTGTTTAACTGCAAAGAGGTAAGACTAAGCGTAAACAGGTAGGTCTTTTAAAAATTTTAAACAAATAAATTTAATTTGGGTTAAGGAATAATATTAAATAATGTATAACTCAAATCAAGACTTATGAAAACTTTGTATACGGCAGAAGTTACGGCTACTGGCGGCCGCAGCGGCCATGTTACCTCCTCAGATGGTGTGATAAATATGCCGGTTACCGTACCCGAAGGAATGGGGGGTAAAGGGGGCAGTACCAACCCGGAACAACTATTTGCGGCCGGCTATGCGGCTTGTTTCCAGAGCGCCTTGCTGCTGATAGCCGGTAAGCAGCGCGTGCAGCTAGAAAAGGATTCTACCGTTACGGCAAATGTTAGTCTGAACCAACTAGATAATGGGGGTTATGGTTTAAGTGTGCGGCTGAATGTAGATCTGAAAAGTCTGGATAAAGAACAGGCCAAACAATTAGTGCACCAGGCACACGAAGTTTGCCCGTATTCGGTAGGTACCCGCGGTAATATCAATGTGGAACTGAACGTGGTTTAGCTTTATATTCCAATTGCCAAATACGAAACAAAACAAAAAGCCTTCTCTTTTTTAGAGAAGGCTTTTTGTTTAAAATTAATAATGGTTAGTTGTAAAGTTAGAAGAATTATGCCAGCACTTCTTTCACGCGGGCAGCAGCATCTTTTAACAATACAGCCGAGAATACTTTTAGGCCTGATTCGTCGATGATGCGGGCACCTTCTTCGGCATTGGTACCTTGCAGCCGCACAATAATAGGCACCTGAATATTACCGATATTTTTATAAGCTTCTACTACCCCGTTGGCAACCCGGTCGCAACGAACAATACCCCCAAAAATATTAATCAGAATGGCTTTTACGTTCGGGTCTTTTAAGATAATCCGGAAACCGGCTTCTACAGTTTGCGCGTTCGCTCCACCTCCTACGTCCAGGAAGTTGGCCGGTTCGCCGCCCGAAAGCTTGATGATATCCATCGTTGCCATGGCCAAACCGGCGCCGTTTACCATACAACCTACGTTGCCATCCAGCTTTACGTAGTTCAGGTTATGGGCACTGGCTTCCACTTCCAACGGATCTTCTTCGTTTTGGTCGCGCAGGTCTTCAAAAGCCTTGTGCCGGTATAAAGCGTTGTCGTCGAGATTAACTTTGGCATCGACGGCTAATATTTTGTTATCAGAAGTTTTTAAAACCGGATTAATTTCGAATTGCGAGGCATCGGTGTCTTCATAAGCCCGGTACAGGGCCTGGATGAATTTCACCATTTCTTTAAAAGCTTCGCCTTCCAAACCTAAAGAGAACGCTACTTTGCGCGCCTGAAAAGGTTGTAAACCAACCCGGGGGTCGATCCACTCTTTCAATATTTTCTCAGGATGGTGTTCGGCTACTTCTTCAATGTCCATACCACCTTCGGTACTAGCCATAATTACGTTACGGCTGGTAGCCCGGTCAAGTAAAATACTTAAATAATATTCTTTTGGCTCCGACACACCTGGATAATAAACATCCTGGGCAATTAATATTTTATGTACAATCCGGCCTTCGGGACCAGTCTGGTGGGTTACCAGGTTCATGCCCAAAATATTAGTGGCATGCTCGCGTACCTGATCCAGGTTTTTGGCCAGCTTTACACCGCCACCTTTGCCACGGCCACCCGCATGAATCTGAGCCTTAATCACGTGCCAGCTCGTGCCGGTTTCGGCAGTTAAGCGTTTAGCAGCTTCTACTGCCTGATCCGGATTGCGGACAACAATGCCCTCCTGGATGCGTACGCCGTAGCTTTTTAATATTTCTTTACCTTGATATTCGTGTATGTTCATAGGTTCAGGTTTTGTCTGGCACGAAAGTAAACCATATTCCTTTTAAATTCAAACACTATTCGTTATTCGTTTGTCGTTATTCGTTGTTAAATAAAATTAAATCCACTGTTTATATTTGCCAATTTTCGATCAGGATTTATAAGTAGTTTAATATTGGTTTAAGAAGATAAGGTCATATTAATCCCTCAAACCGAATAACGACCAACAAATAACGATTAACTAACTATTGTTTCCCGTACCACTGGGCCAATATTTGCGCGGCGGGTTTGTTTTGCGGGGTAAAATCGGCGTGATAGCGACCGGGGTTACGCAGACGGGGATACCATTTCCAGATATACATGCCGCCAAACCAGGGCTGGTGCCATACCGATTGAAACATGGCTTCGTAACAGACGGCCTGGGTGGTGTTCGCTTCCGGTAATATCGTTTGTTCGCCCCGTTCGGGCCACTTCCATGGTTCAATGGCAGCATCGGGGGTGCTTTTGTAACCTGCTTCGGTAAATACTACCGTTTTTTTGTAGCGTTTGGCTACTTTGGCGATGGCTGGCAAGTGTTTTTCCCAGCCTTTTTTTAACTCCTGCAGGTTAGGGTTATTTTTTTTCGTGAGTGGGAAATAGGCTTGTACACCAATAAAATCAAGATCGTCCCAAAATTTTATCTGTTCAAATTCTAAATACCAATTAGCGGCATACGTTAGTTTTCCGGAATATACCTGGCGGATATCTTTAATTAAATTGCGCCAGGCCTGCTCGTGGGTCACTGCCGGATTGTGTAGTTCGGTACCAATGCAAAAAGCTTCTATTTGCTCTTGCTGGGCCAACTGGGCGTAGTGCAAAATAAAAGTACGGTAGTTGGCAAACCATTCCTGCCATTGGGCTTCGTTGGCCATTTCTATATCGCCCAGCCATTTTCCGGAGCGGTCGCGCAACCAGATATGGGGTTTCAGCAAGGTTTTAATACCGAATTTTTTGGCCTGGCGGGTGGTATGAATAAGTCCCTGATCGCTTTCGCCCCAGTAAGCCCGGGAGGAGCCGGTATTCAGTTTTACTTCCGGGGAGTTATAAGCCGATTGCCAGCCAAAGGGAGTTTGGGAAATCCATTCTATCTTATTTTGCTTAAGTTCCTGTAATTGTTCGGCGGTAACAGAATCGCCCGCTACCCAACTTACCCCCCGCATTACATCCTTGGTTGCCCATTGGGCATAGTTATCCGGCTGGGCACTGGCTTCTTTGCCCGGAGATAAATATACCTTGCATATAAAAGCAAAGCTTACCAGGGCTAAGCCAATCAGTACGAATCTGCTTTTGCGAAACATGTAGCGTAATAAATTAACAGCCGTCTAATATATAAAATATTTGTATCGGGTGCTAATGATTTTGAAATTGTAAGTTGTAGGCAGTTAACGTATAAGCCTCTTAATATTTAAAATATTTCAAAAAATTTTAAAACGCATTTTTCCAATTGCTGGCCGTTTCGCCGGAACCATAATAAACCGACGGGTGCCAGCCTGCTCAGATATAAATTGTCTTCGTATAAAATAATAGCTGTTTATTGGTCCAGTAGGGAAGGAGCGACGGCAAACGCTTACTGTTTTACCAGCACAAATTTCTGGCTATCGGCATCCACTACCTTTTTCATGAAACCGTGAAATTTTTCGTAGGCTTCGGGCGCAAACTCACCTTCTTTGATTAATAATTTACGGGAATAAATGAGCTTTCCTTCGGAGATTTGCATGGCGGTAACAAAGGACCCAAATTCATTATGCAACTTTATTGGCTCTGTAATATAATCGGGTTTAAAGTTTACCGGTAGGTGGTAGGTTAGTACATCTTCGTCGTAAAAGCCCCGGATAATGGTCATTTTCTGCTTTCGGTTCCGGACTTCTTTAGGAACGGTCAGGTTTTGGTTCAGGTGATAAACCGGCACCAGCAGCAGATTATTATCGAGGTTGCCGTAATGTGCGGCCTTTATTTTCATTTTTTTCGGTTAGGGCCGGGTTAGTGGCTTTATGCGGCACCAACGAATATTTTGTTATTTCGAGGTTATTTACCGGGTGAATTTCTTTTAGTAAATCATTTCTTTCTTTACCTGCTTTGAGCAAAACATGATCCCGGTTGTCGTATTGCGAGCCTTCAAAGCGGGTTTCCACGTTACCTTGCAAAAAGCCTTTTTCATCCAGGGTAAGGGTGGCCGTCCGGATTTGCCGGTTTTGTTCCGGCGCTAAGCGTTTGGTGCGGGCAATTACGCCGCCGTTTTCGGTGTAAAGCAATACCCGACGGTTATCAGTGAAAGTGCCTAAGTATCCCATGGGGGCTTCGCGGCTGGTGCACTCTAACCAGATGGTATCCTGGGGCAAGGGTACGCACAATATGGCGTGGTTGCCCTGAAATGCGCTCGCAAAATCGGGAAGGTAATTCTTTTTGTCGGGGCCGGTATTTACTTCAGTATAATATGATTTTATGCCAGCGACGCCGAGCAGGCTCCGCATATAATTCGTCAGGGCTTTGCAATCGCCGTAGCCCAACCGGTCTACTTCTTCGGCTTTCATGGGCTGTAAACCGCCAATGCCAATCTGCACACTTATGTAGCGGTTCTTTTGCTGCATGTATTCGTATATTTTCCGGATTTTTTCTTCCGGCGACTTCAGGTCTTTCACCAGGTCGGTAACGGTGGCTACAGTAGTGGGCGGTAATTTATCGCGGCCCTGTAGCAGGTTGTCGTAGGCCCATTTGCCGTAATCCTGCCAATTGGTAAATTTCCCCCGGATGCCTTCGTACGAAAAATTAACCGGCGCAATCTCTACCCTGGTCAGAAATCGCTGAGCCGGCGGGCTGTAGGGTTCGCTTTTGAGGGCCGGAATGTTCCGGGTGCTCCATTCGGTGAGATTGCCTTCCGGGGTCTGGGTTTCTTTCCGGGGAGCGCTCAGGTTATTTTCTTTCAGCCGGGTTTCGAAACCGGGTTTGGCGATAAAACGGTAGCTGCTTTGCTCCACCGCAATATCCAGGGCTTTCTGGGGCTGCCAGTCCGGGAAATAAAAGGTGTGCTTGAACCGCAGTTCGTATTCATATTCTACCGTAAACGGAAAATAATTTACCTGAGGCGCATAATGTTTAACCCGGTCATCTTCGAAAAGCGAAATATTGCTGATGGCGCTTACATCCTGGAAATCAGCAGAAGCTAATTTTTTAACTAATTTTCCGGTGCCATCATAAATGGCCCCTTTCTGGTTTTTCAGTTGGCGCGACTTGTCGTAGTATACCGCAATTTGGGCGTATTCGGCTCCGTTGCTGTTCAGGATGGTTATTGCTTCCTTATATCGGAATATTACCTGGTCTATATCTTTTACTTCCGTTATGCTTTCCTGAAGCCGGACTACGGCGTTGGCTTGCGACAGCATTTGTTTCGGAATGGTAGAGGCATCGTAAGGCGCAGGCGCGGCGGCTAATGCCGGCAGTAAGCCCACGGCTCCTGCTAATAAAAGGCAAAACAATTGATTAACTTAAACATTTAAGCTTTTTTGTTAAAAACTAAATTGGTTTGGTAAGATTGCACTATCCGGCTGAACAGTTGTTGCAGGTACCGGTATTCGTCGGAACTGTAAACCGGTTTGCTCAGGGAAATAATACTGTTCAGGATAAGTTTATTGCCTAAATTCTGCACACTAAACATAAATTTACCGCCGCCATTGGGCAAGGCTAAAACTACCGGGGCCGGCAGGTTAGCTAGTTCAAATTCCGCGGGATATTGCAGATTTAGGGTTAGTTGCGTTTCGATGGGTGCGCTCAGGTCAACGGGGTAAGACCGTTCTTTCGAGGAAAAAGGGTTCTTTTCCCAGTTCTCCATAAAGAAGGGATTCAGAAACAGCTTATTTTTGTTTAAATTATCGAAGCCTTCTATTTCTACCTCAAAATGCTGCGACAAGGCTTTATCGAGGGTATCGAGGTTAATAATTTGGTATTTGCTAATTTTGATTTTATTCCATTTTTCGTCCAGTTCTTCGATGTATTCTTCGTGGTTGTTGTAAGACGTAATGCGTTTA
Organism: Adhaeribacter sp.; assembly: GCA_028288395.1. Lineage (GTDB taxonomy): Bacteria > Bacteroidota > Bacteroidia > Cytophagales > Hymenobacteraceae > Adhaeribacter. The sequence goes on from JAQBNV010000047.1 coordinate 6,265, forward strand.
CGTTCCTGTAAGGCGTCGTAGCCCGTAGAGGAGTTAACTACTTTCCCTTTGAAACTGCCATCGGTTTGCAGCGTCAGGTCCATAAAGGTAAATTGTTTTATTTTTTCGGTGGGAACAATGTCCAGCTCGTAGGAGAGTCCTTTTTCGGGCAATACCCGGCCTCTGCCATTAAGGCAACGCATGGGTACCATACCAAAAGAAACGAAAGGATCAGTGGCATCGAGCAGGTAGCTTTTGCTGCCGATTTTTACCCGAACCACCACATAATTAAAATCGCTTATAACCGGTTGAATATTTACCGGGGTGCTATTGTCGCGGGTAGAGAGTATAACGGGCTCCGTTTTGAAACCAGCTAAATTTAGGGCCGCTATCAAAGATAAATTAATATCGCCTACGTTGCCGGTTTTGGCCTCAAACGCTTTTTTTATGCCCAGTTCGCTGTACTTGCCGTACGAATCATTCCGTTTATACCAGCCTTTTATAAAGTCGAAAACTTTCCGGGCTCTTTTCAGCGAGTCGGTTTCGCTGGCCAGTATAGCCGGTATATATTCCCGGAAAGTATCTTTACGCAGTTGGGTGCCAAACTTCGTATCATTGCGCAGTTCCAGGTCTACATCTTTCCATTCCTTCGTTAATTTTACTTTGCGACCATCAAAATAATGTACTTCTTTTAACTCGAAATTGATAGCAGAAAGAAAATTGCTTTTCGCGGTCATGTAATCCTCTTCTACAAAGGCCGGAATATTCGTCATTACAAATTTATACAGGGCGCAATCGGCTTTCTGGCCGCCACCCGGGGTAAAGCAGTCTTTCAGAATTTCGGAATCATGCTTTTCTAATTTGGTAGTACCCCGCAAGGTCATGTTGTAGTGGTAGTTGCCCGGAATCTTGGCCCAGTATTCACTGCGCACTTTCGGAATATCGGCCTGAAACTCCCAGGGTTTGAAGTTGAAAATAAACGGCCACTCCAGCGTATAACGCACCTCGATAATACTACCTACCTGAATATTGGGTAAGGTGAACTTAACCACGTCCAGAAATTTAGATTTATTTTCCGTGAAGGTATTGCTGGCATCGAGCTTTGTTTCCTCTATTTTGCCATTAACTAGGTTAAAAGTAGAAGCCTGAATTTTAGATACGCGCTCCGTTTTGCCGGGCTGTTTGTAAACAGGAAGCGAAATATTAGCCTGTTCAAAACCTGGCTGCTCAGAATTTTTATTTTTATATGATAATCGTGCAATAAATTAAAATCGTTTTCATTGCCGATGCGGGATTCTCCAAATTCCTGTAATACGACTGCATGGGCAGTCGAATCTCTTGGATAAACCTTCATCTGAAGGTCCGGCAGGCTTATCTGTCCGAAAGCAAAACCATTTTCCTGCGCTTTTGCCGTAAAAAATAGCACCAGGAAACAGAGTAAGAGTAAATGTTTGTTCATGCAAAGTACGTTTAATGAGAAATGGTATTATTTTATTAGAAGCGCGGTAATTAAAAATTTAAGCAGTAGACGCTTAATGGATTATCATGAATATTCCGTAATAAAGATATTTATATATTTTGAATAGTACTATACTGAAAAATAGGTATTTTACTATAAACCTTCAACTTTGGAATATTGCAATCTTATCCTTAAGGTTTTTTCGTTTGAAGCCATACATTCGGCTTTAGAATGGCCTATAATTTTGCTTTAGCAGTACGCTTAATAATTATTGATTTTTTCTAAAAATGAAATTAATAACCTAAATATTTTTGCATAAAAAACAATAATTTATTTTGTAACTAGTTATATATCAGTAGCTAATATTGTAGCATGGCCAGGCACGAACCGAATTATACCGGGCTAATATTTGTTTCTTATAAAGCTGCCTGGTGGTGGCAACGCGGTCCGTTTAGAAGCGGCAAGCGGAATATTTAGGAACTAGAAATTAACGAATGATAACCACTGCTGAAAGTATTGATTCAATTATCTCACCCCGGGCCGCTAAGTTGTGGCTGCCCAAACAAGTTTTAATTACGCCCGCGGCCCTGGCAGAACCCTGGGGTAGAAAAATATACGAGCGGGTAAGTGCCCTGGGCTTGCCGGTGCAGGAACTGAAGCAGAACCGCCTGGTGAATTTACGGGGAGAAGACGAAAGGGAAACTTACCGGAAAGCTAAAAATACTCTGGCCATTGTAACGGCGCCAGCCAGCGCATTAAAACTGCAGCCGATTCCGCCCTCGGCCGATTACCAGTTTCACCTGGCCGAAGGTTGCCCGGCGCACTGCCAGTACTGTTACTTAGCCGGTAGCCTGGCCGGGCCGCCAGTGGTTCGGGTATTTGCTAATTTGCCTATCATACTGGCTAACCTGCCGAAGTACAAAAAGCCGGGCCAGGTAACTTCTTTTGAAGCCAGTTGCTACACCGATCCCCTGGGTATCGAGCATTTAACCGGTAGTCTGGCCGAAACCATACGCTTTTTTGGGGAGCAGGAAAATATGCATTTGCGTTGGGTAACGAAGTACAGCCAGGTAGATGACCTGCTGCAAGTGCCGCATCATAACCATACCCGCCCGCGTTTCAGCCTGAACACCGATTTTATTTCCCGGCGGTTGGAAGGTGGTACGGCTTCTTTAAACGAGCGGCTGGCTGCGGTGCGCAAAATGGCTTTGCCCCGGGCCTTGGGCGGTGGCGGCTATAAAGTAGGGCTGGTAATTGCCCCCATTATGCCGGTGCCGGACTGGGAAGAACAATATACGAATTTGCTGGATAAGCTTCAACTAGCCCTGGATTTTCCGGGGGATATAACTTTTGAATTAATCAGCCACCGGTTTACGCCGGGCTCTAAAGCTATTTTGCAGGAATGGTATCCTAATACCAGCATCGATTTTGATGAAAGTAACCGGGCGCTTAAATTTAATAAATTCGGCGGCAAGAAGTTTGTGTACCCGCCCGTTACCATGAACAACCTGCGCAGCTTCTTTTACCAGGAGTTGAAGCTGCGGTTTCCGGAGGCGCCAATTTTATACTGGACATAGAAAGGAAAAAAGGAGATGCCGGTGTAGCCGGCATCTCCTTATAATATTTAATTTTCTTTTTTAATAACCAGTGCGGTACGGTTGGTAATGTACAAGCGCAATTTATTTGTTTTGTCTTCGCTAAAAGAAGGGTATAAAATATCGTCGGCTACCCGGTTAAAACCGCCAAACTCCGGACGGTCCGAATTTAAGATGATGCGGTAAGAACCGGCGGCCGGCACCCAAAGTTTATAATCCGGGATGGAATTGGTGGGGCTGAAATTAAATATAAAAATAAGACCACCCCGCTCAAAGATAACTACTTTGTTACTCGTATCCATGTTTAGCTGCCAGGCGGCCGGCGCCGAAAGTACTTTGTTTTCCCGGATAAGGTGGGTCATGGCACTGTCGAAGGCCGCAAAATATTTGTACTTCAGGTTAGGATTATCTACCAGGCTCCACTGCCGCCGGGCGTATTTGTAGCTCCAGTTGTTGCCTACCCGCGGAAAATCTATCCACTCCGGGTGCCCAAATTCATTGCCCATAAAGGTTAAATAAGCTTCGCCGCCCAAAGACATGGTAAACAGCCGGATTAATTTGTGCAGGGCCAGTCCCCGGTCAATTACCAGGTTAGGATCATCCACGCCCATGTGGAAATACATCTCCTTATCCATAAGCCAGAAGGCCAGGGTTTTATCGCCCACCATGGCTTGGTCATGCGATTCGGCATAGGCGACTGTTTTTTCTTTGTAACGCCGGTTGGTGAGTACGCCCCACATTTCGTAAATATTCCAGTCTTCGTCGCGCTGGTGCTTCAATAATTTTATCCAGTAATCCGGAATACCCATGGCCAGTCGGTAATCAAAGCCCAGGCCTCCGTCTTCTATGGACCGGCATAAACCAGGCATTCCGCTCATGTCTTCGGCAATGCAAATAGCGCCGGGTTTCAGCTGCTGCACCATGGTAGTGGCCAGTTGCAGGTAAGTAATAGCATCTTTATCTATCCCGGCCCGAAAATAGCGGTCGTAAGAATCAAAAGAGACGCCTTCGCCGTGGTGCTGGTACAGCATGGAAGTAACCCCATCAAACCGGAAACCATCAAAATGAAATTCTTCGAGCCAGTAATGCAGGTTTGACAGCAGGAATTGCCGCACGCCATTATTGCCATAATCGAATACGCGAGAGTCCCAGGCCGGGTGAAAACCCTGCGGGCCCGGATGAAAATATTGGTGGCCGGAACCATCAAAATTAACCAGACCTTCCGCCACGTTTTTAACGGCGTGCGAATGCACTACGTCCATGATTACGGCAATGCCTGATTTATGAGCCTCGTTTACCAGGTGTTTCAAATCTTCGGGCGTACCGAACCGCGAAGAAACCGCAAAAAAGTTAGATACGTGGTAGCCGAAAGACCCATAATACGGGTGCTCCATTACCGCCATTAACTGGATGCAGTTGTATCCGCCGGCCTTGATGCGGGGCAGGACCTGTTGGGTGAATTCCTGGAAGGTGCCAATTCCTTCTTTCTCCTGGGCCATGCCCACGTGCGCTTCGTAAATAATAGGTTCGGTAATGTTCCCCACCGAAAAACCTTCATCCTGCCAGGTAAACGGAATTACTGGCCAAACCTGACCCGTAAAATCGTACGTTTCAGGGTTTTGCACTGCCCGCCGGATGTAGGGCGGCAGGCGATCGAGGTTGCCGTTGGCCGCTTTTATATGTACTTTAACCAGGGAACCTGGCGTAAAGGTGTTCGCGTATTCGGTGTCAGGTAAAAATATTTCCCAAAAGCCCTGCGCATTTACCACCATGGGATGCGATTCCCGGTTCCAGTTATTAAAATCGCCAATTAAATTTAGCGCGTAAGCGGCCGGCGCCCATTCGCGGTACCACCAGCCTTTTTGCTCCGGGTCGTAGTTGATACCTAAATATTTGTGGGCCTGGGCGTATTGCTCCAGCGAACCATATTCCTGTTCAATATTTCTCTTAACCTGCTTATACGTTTGCTGACGCTCTAATAAATCTGGCTCGTAAGGAGTAAGCCAGGGATCATCTTTCACCAATTGCAGGACCGGGGATATTTTTTCCATAGTAACGATGCTTCTAAAAAGACTTGCTCTGGATAAACGGATAATTTCAGCGACAAGATAAGTTTTTATTCAGATAAGCAGGATTATTAGCGCAAATTTTAAAATACTCCGAAATAAAAGGCTGATATATTTTTGATTTTCCTCAGGTATGATGGCTGCTGGGTACCCTTAGATTAAACGCAATAAGCTTGCGAGCTTTCCCAAAAGAAGCCTTACACTTCTGCTCATTGGCACTGGCTTAAAAGTGCCAGGCGCTTATTTTGATTTATTTTGCTTGAACAGGCGCAAAAAGTACTTGGTATGTAACAGAATTGCATGGATAAACCCAAAATAGAAAACCCGGAAATGCGGCCGGTTTTAAATCTTATCGCTACTTTAATTTCTTTATTATTAGCTATTCGCATTAGTTTATTATTTACAGTTTCTTCGTTTCTATATCTCTTCTCACGCAATGCAACTTTCCTGGGTTGGTTCATAAGGACAGGTTTCATGGCAGTAAGGGCAGATAAATTATACGTTTTATTTCTTTTTTTTATTTGGATTAAATCTAAATAGTGTTTTCCTTTGCTTCAATTTAAAATCAATCTAAATAAGCAAAGCCTTAACTATGTCGATAGATTTCTACTTTCCAAGAAAAAAAATCACCCAAATTATCTTTTTATTTCTTTTTGCACTTACAATTACGGCCGTTAAAGCCCAAACCCTGGCCTCCATTGCCGACGCAGCGGGAGTTGGTTCTATTAAGGGTTATGTAGCAAGCACTGATGGTGATGGCGTAGAATTCGTAAACGTGATGTTAAAAGGCACTAATAGAGGCGCAATTTCGGGAGCAGATGGCTCTTTTCAGATAAGGAATGTGAAAGAAGGAAATTACCTGTTGGTTGCTACCTACGTGGGCTTGCAGGCGGAGGAAAAAGAAGTAACAGTAATGGCCGGGCAAGCTACTTTGATAAATTTTGAATTGCCCCGAAGTGCGCAGCAACTAAGCGAAATTGTAATTACCGAAACGCGCAGCATGAATAAAAAGCCGGTAGCGATTGGTAAAATAGCCATCAACCCCTTAGATATGCCCCAGAGCATGGCGGTGATAGGCAGCCAGGTTATTGCTGATCAGCAGGCTTCTAAATTAAGCGATGTAATAAAAAATGTTAACGGGGTAGCCTTGGGTACCACGCGCGGCAGCACTGCCGAAACATTTTTTGCCCGCGGGTATAACTTAGGCGCCAATAATATTTTTAAGAACGGAGCCCGGTCCAATTCGGCCGTTATCCCGGAAGCCAGTACCCTCGAAAAAGTAGAAGTATTGAAAGGAAGTGCGGCCCTGCTGTACGGCAATGTAAGCGGGGGCGCCGTCATTAACATGGTTACGAAACAACCTGAATTCGAATATGGAGGCGAGGTAGCGATGCGGGCTGGTAGCTATAATTTATATAAGCCTATTGCTGATATCTATGGGCCCATTACCCAAAATTTAGCTTTCCGGGTAATTGGTACCTACGAAACGGTCGAAAGTTATCGCAAAAGCGTGGAATCGGAGCGTATTTATGTGAACCCATCTTTGCTGTATAAATTAGGCTCAAAAACCGATATTTTGGTGCAGGGCGATTACCTGAAAACTGATTTTACCCCGGATTTTGGGATCGGTACCCTTGCCGGAAAAATACCCACTAATATATCGCGGTCCAGCTTTTTTAATGCGCCCTGGGCTTATAACCAGGTAGCGCAAACAACGGCTTCGGTAAACGTAAATCACAAGCTAAACACGGCCTGGAAGTTAAATTTTATGGGTTCCCGGCAGTTATTTGACCGCAATTATTTCTCTACCGAACGCATCCAGGCCGATGCAGTCGGAGACTGGAGCCGGAACCTGACCCGTTCAAAAATTGCCGAAGATTATTATACCAGCCAGGTTAATTTAACCGGAACAACTAAAACCGGCAAAATCGGCCATACCATGCTGGTAGGAGTGGATGCCGAAAGGTATTTTAATACCAGCCATGCCTTTAATTTAAATACGGCTTACGACAAAATTAATATTCTGGACCCGGCTAAATACCTGGCCCGGACCGATGAACCGATAAACTCCATTAAAACCCGTACCGAAACCCCGACTTACCGCTTTGGTGCTTATGCCCAGGATTTAATCAGCCTTTCAAATAAATTTAAAGTACTGGCCGGTTTGCGCTGGTCTTACCAGAAGGTGGCAGTAGCCAAAATATACGATGTGGCTTCGGACGCTACCAACAACAGCACCACCGCTACCACCCGTTACGACCGCGCTTTTTCCCCGCGGGTAGGAGTGGTTTACCAGCCGCTGGCGAGCACCGCACTGTTTGCAAGTTATTCTAATAATTTTACCACCAATACCGGGAAAGATGTTTACGAGCAAAACCTGGGGCCATCTATTATTGATCAATATGAAGTAGGTGTAAAAAATGACTTGCTGAAAGATAAATTATCGGTAAATCTTACTTTTTATAAAGTTATTAATAACAACCTGGCGCAGCAGGCCCAATTTTTAGCCGATGGTGTAACAATAAATACCGACCCTACCATAAAAGAATTTACCGGCCAGACCACCAGTGATGGGGTAGAAATTGATTTTGATGGTTCTATTGTGGATGGGTTAAATTTTTTAGCCGGTTATAGCTATAATTTTATGCGGTATACCAAAACCTCCGGTCTTACCGGTAGCTATAAAGAAGGAGAGCGCCTAGTAAGTAATCCGGCCCATACTGCCAATGCTACCTTTTTCTATACTTTCCAGGAGACGGTCTTGAGAGGACTTAAACTGGGCGCTTCCGGATTTTATACCGGCGAACGCAATGCCGGCTGGAATAATACTGTAGGGCAAACCCAGGTTGGTTCGCGCTTAATCCCGATTAAAGGATATACGACATTCGATTTATCAATGGGGTATGCTTACAAAAATATCTCGCTTTTAGGTAAATTATCAAATATTACCAACGAGCTAAATTATCTGGTGCACGAGAATTACAGCGTTAATCCCATTCCGCCGCGTCAGTTTATAACCACACTCGCTTTTAAATTTTAAATCAACAATCATTATATATCATTTCTTGGCAACCACCAGAAAAGGAGTTCCTGGAAAAACGATAGCGAACCTTCACCATTATCTTTTCGAATTATTATTTAAACGGGTTTAACCTGCAAGCGCGAATATGAAGAAATTTTTTCGGGTAATTCACCTGTATTTAAGCTTGGCTGCCGGCCTGGTAATAGCGGTGGTTTGTTTTACAGGGGCAGTCCTGGTTTTTGAAAAGGAACTGCAGGAAATTTTTAATCACGACCGGTATTATGTCACGCCGGCGGGGCAGCGGCTGCCCCTGGAGCAACTGGTGCAAAAGGTAAAACAGGAGGTGCCGGCTGGTAAAGTAGCGGGGGTTAAAGTGTACGCCGACCCTGCCCGGACTGTAGAGGTAGCCCTGATGATGCCTGAGAAAGAAGGGCGCGATAAAGGAGCGGAAAAAGCTGGGACAGCGAAAGAAATAAAAAAGGAAGAACAGGATAAAAAAGGTGCTGGTGGCCCAGCAGGTGCCGAAGCCAAGAAGGGCGGCGGTGGCGGCGGACGGCCCAGCCATACGGCTTTTGTAAACCCGTATACCGGCCAGGTGCAGGAACTGTATACCTACCGCGAAACCTTTTTCTACACCATGTTTGCGTTGCACCGCTGGTTGCTGGGCGGACAGGATAGCATAGGTAAGTTAATAGTGGGCGTTTCTACAGTTATTTTCCTTTTTATTCTGATTACCGGTATTATTTTGTGGTGGCCCAAGACTCAGAATGTATTGGCCCAGCGGTTAAAAGTTAAATTTGGTGGCGGCTGGAAGCGGCTGAACCATGATTTTCATATTGTACTGGGGTTTTATTCTGCTATTTTCCTTTTTGTATTTGCTTTTACGGGCTTGGCCTGGTCTTTTAAGTGGTTTAACGACGGTATCTACATCGTAACGAATTCCGACATGAAACCAGCCGAGCCCCCGGTATCGTTGTACCAGGCCGGTAAATCGCTGGTTACCTACGATGCCGTCCTGTCAGCGGCTACGCAAACCATAAAGAGTACGGACTTTTATAATATATCGGCCCCCAAAGATTCAGCGGGTATATTTTCAGTCACGGTTCACCAGCCCGGCCGGCAGGAAGCGGCTACCGATAATTATTATTTCGATCAATACAGCGGTCAGTTAATCGGTGCTTTAAAATTTAATGATAAAAACCTGGGGCAGCGGGTAAGATCCACATTTAAGCCGGTCCACACGGGGTCTATATTTGGCCTGCCGTCTAAAATAATTGCTTTAATTACCTGTGTAATGGGCGTAACGTTTCCGGTAACCGGCGTTATTTTGTGGCTGAACCGCCTTAAAAAGAACCGGCACAAAAAGAAAAAGAAAGCCCGGGCTTTCCCGGCATAATGGGTAATATTACTCCATAAAAAAACCTCCTGTTATATAACAGGAGGTTTTTTTATGATAAATCAAGTTTAATCAGATGGTCATAATTTCTGATTCTTTTCTGCTTAACAGTTCGTCTATTTTTACAATATAATTATCGGTTAGCTTTTGCACCTTGCCTTCAGCATCTTTAATGGCGTCTTCGGCAGCGCCATCCTTCAGCAGCCTGCGCAACGACTCGTTTACATCTTTGCGGATGTTCCGAACGCGTACTTTACCGCTTTCGCTTTCGGCTTTGGCTTGTTTTACCAGGTCGCGGCGGCGTTGCTCCGTCAGGGCAGGTAAATTTAAACGCACCCCATCGGCTTCCTGTAATGGCTGAATGCCTAAATCACTATTTTTAATGGCTTTATTTACTTCCCCGAGCATATTTTTTTCCCAGGGTTTAATTAAAAGCGTGCGGGCATCGGGCGTGGTAATATTGGCTACCTGCGATAAAGGGGTAGAGATTCCATAGTAATCTACCCGTAAATCCTGTACCATAGAAGGGGAGGCTTTGCCCGCTCTGATTTTACTTAGCTCTGCACTCGTGTGCTGCAAAGCTTTCTGCATAGATTCTTCGGCTTCGCTCAGATAAAACTGAATTTCTTCTTCCATATTTATTTAGTTGTCGGTTACTGGTGGTTAGTTGGCCGTTTTGTAAAAGTTACAGGACTTAGGCAAAGCGCTCTTGCCGCATCTTTTGACGGCCAAGTTGTTGGTTAAAAGACGTAACAACGCCTTTTTTTAACCTTTAATGCGATTTTTTGCGAAAGTACTAAGTTATTATTTTAAATCCGGCGCCCTGTAGTTTTCAAAAAAACAATTTTTAACACTAAAAGAAAAATGACTATATGATTACCGCAGTGGCAGGAACAGCCTTCCTGGATTACCCGTACTATTCCTGGCTCTGCTAAAATTATTTCTACTAAATAGATACCAGGGTACCAATACTTTCGCCTTGCGTTATCCGGCGGAGGTTACCTGCTTTGTTCATATCAAAAACAATAATAGGTAGTTCGTTTTCCCGGCATAATGTAAAAGCGGTCATGTCCATTACATTCAGGTTTTTTTCGAACACGTCCTGGAAAGTAATATTTTCGTAACGCACGGCAGTCGGATCTTTTTCGGGATCAGCCGAATAAATGCCATCTACGCGCGTGCCTTTCAGCACCACCTCGGCTTCAATCTCGATGGCGCGTAAGCTGGCGGCTGAATCAGTGGTAAAGTAAGGGCTGCCAATGCCGGCGCCAAAAATAACCACGCGTCCTTTTTCTAAATGACGCATGGCCCGCCGCCGGATGTAGGGTTCGCAGACCTGCTGAATATTAATGCCGGAAAGCAGGCGGGTATGGATGCCGGATTTTTCTAAAGCGCTTTGTAAAGCCATGCTGTTAATAACGGTAGCCAGCATGCCCATATAATCGCCCTGTACGCGATCGAGGCCCATGTGTTCGGCCTGTACGCCGCGGTAAATATTGCCGCCGCCTATTACCACGGCCAATTCTATGCCTAAATCCACTACTCCTTTTATTTCTTCGGCGTATTGCAAAAGCCGGTTGGTGTCAATGCCGTACTGCTGGTCGCCCATTAAGGCTTCACCACTAAGCTTTAAAAGAATTCGTTTGTATTTCACCCTATTTTATAAATGTTAGATAATTAACGTGAGTTTTCCGATTGGATCTAAATGTAAACTTACCAAATATTTAAGCTTCAAAGAAAATTCAGCGCCTTAAAGCTGTTCAGGATTAAATATTAACCGGTCTGTTATGAATTTACAGGCGTTACGCAAAAGCAATGGTTATGGCTGTTGGGACAGTTCTTTCCGGCCGCCTGGCGCTAAAAAGGCCCGGCCAGTTTGGCGAAAACCTGCCTTAATAAAACAGAATCAGGACTTGATTTTTTTCGACATTATCCCGCAGGTTTACTTTAATGGTTTTTACCACCCCATCGCCCGGAGACTTGAGAATATTTTCCATTTTCATGGCTTCCAGCACCAGCAGCGGCTCTCCTTTTTTAACTTCCTGGCCCGGTTCTACTTTTATGGCGATGATCAATCCGGGCATTGGCGCTTTTATTTCGTTTATCTGGCGCGCATTAGTCGCCGACATGCCCATTTTATCCAGTAGCAAATCAAAACGGTCTTTTACCGTTAAGGTGTGCAGGGTGCCGTTTATTTTGATAATAAAAGTTTTGGTTGCATAATCGGCCTGAATTAGCTCGGCATTATAAGAAACCGCATCTTTAATAATATGAAAAGTACCCGGCCGGATGGGAGCAATGTCCCAGTTAAAAGGGACCGCATCTACAAGTA
>JAQBNV010000537.1 GCA_028288395.1 Adhaeribacter sp.
GGTTCCCAATAAGCTACGTGCATCTGGCACCGGTAATGCAACGTATCGCCTTTTACCTTCGAAAAAGTAGTAAAATCTTCAAAATGCAGGAGCTGGGCGGCGGCTTCGTTAAGCAAATCCAGGTCCACCGGGCGGCTCAGGTAATAGGCGTACCTTTGCAGAAAAGGATTTTTCTGCAAGGTAATGCGGTACTCATACGTGCGGGCAATAGCATCGAACCGGGCGTGCGCCGCCGGGCCTACCGCGTAAAGCTTTAGGGCGCTTATATCAGGCGGCAATAACCGGTTCAGGCGGTAACAAAGTTTATTATCGGGCGGCAGGGGCTGTGCCAGGTCGAAATGCGCAAACTGCTGGGCGGCATGCACGCCCGTATCCGTCCGCCCGCTGCCTACTGTCTCGATAGGCTGCTGCAAAATAGTAGAAAGACATTTATTCAGTACTTCCTGCACCGTCCGGGCATTGTGCTGGGTTTGCCAGCCGTGGTAATCGGTGCCGTCGTAAGCCAACTCTAAAAAATAACGCATCATTTAATAATTTAAAGGCTCCGTTTAATAGTTATTGAAAACCCGAACTTTGCCGGTCGGGCTGGGGTCGGGATAAAGCCTCTTATTCCCGTTGGTTTTATGAAGCGTTTCTGCTTTAAATCTATAATATATGCTGCCGCCATGGTTTTTCTTTCGGCTAGGTTTACCTAATTTTGCAATTAATTTGCAAGTTAATTAACGATAGTATGATCCAAAGAATTCAAAGCGTATTTCTGCTGATCCTGGTAATTGCCATGGTAAGTATTCTGTTTCTGCCTTTGTGGGCCAAGACCAATCCTCAGAACAATCAGGAGGTTGTTTTAACTGCTTTCTCCCTTAACTCCCAGGCCGCCACACCCACCGATGGAGTGAGTACGATTGGCACCATTAACGAGAACACCATGGCGATAGCCGGTTTAGCCATTATTATTGCGCTGGTGGCGCTTTACGAGATTTTCCAGTACAAAAACCGCTTTACCCAAATTAAATTAGGCTTGCTCAACTCTTTATTACTGGCGGCTTTGCTGGGTACTGTTTTTTATTATTCGTCGTACGTAGGCGATGCATTGGTAAAAACTACCACGCCGGGCGAATACCAGGCAGGCTTTTATTTGCCGTTGCTGGGTCTGATCGTAAATTCGCTGGCCAACCGCTTTATTAAGCGCGACGAGGATCTGGTGCGTTCGGTAGACCGGCTGCGGTAATATTCTTAGCAGTAGCTCCTGCATTTATAATTATTGAAGGTATTCTTCGCAATATTACTTTTTATTAGCGGGCTACTCTCTTACACCGTTTGGGGAGTAACTTCTCATGGTCATTTAACCTTTAGGCCACAACAAGCAGCAGACTTTCTTTTTCTCTCTTTCTGTGTTTTTGGATTTGGCGGAAGCTTTTTTATTTTATTATCTCTAATCCTAAAAAGAATCAGGAAATATTAATTGCGTTTTATCAATTTTATAAAAACAGAAGCCCCGCCTATTTTTGTAGGCGGGGCTTCTGTTTTTAATTCCGAAGTTATTATTTTAAAATTTATTGGCACTTACTAAGGTTTCATTCTTTTACCGGGCCAGATCGTTGATATATCTTTCCAGCTCCCGGGCGCTGGCGTCGAAGGTAAAGGCTTCGTACATAAGGTAGAAATTGCGGCGATCACACACGTTGTTATAGGCATACTTAGCCAAATCGCTTTTTCGGCTGTCGTAGCTAAACAGTTTCATCACGGCTTTCAGGTCTTCGGCGTAAATGGTACTCTGGCCCAACACTTGTTTTGCCAACGATAACTTATCATCGTCGAAAGGCCGACTGGCCAGCGTGTTGTAAAACCGGTCGAATTCCGCTCCGGCTAATAAATCGGGGCAGTCTGAATTCCGGTTGCGGTCGCGATCACGGGTGTCATCAGGATAATCCGGGCGGTGCCGGGGAACTTCAGGTACCGGGTAAGGCGGTGGCACAATGCCGCCATTAATCGGGTATTGTCCTACTTTATTCAATACAACGCGTGGCCGGCGTCCCACCAATTGCACCAGATATTCGGTTTCGTAACCGGGCTCTAAGAATAACCGCACCCGGTGCACCAGCACCCCGTAGCGATCCGGGAAACGGATTTCAGCGTGGTGATAACCGGCGGGGATGTCATTTAAGCGTAAGCGGTCGGTGGGGTGACGGTTGATTAACCGGCCATCAATGGCTATCAGAAAAGGTTCACCGCGTTTGGAGGCAAAAGCAATACTGGCGCGACTGGCAAAGGCTTCGTGGGTCCAGAGGAGCATTCCGAAGAACAAGACCACTAAAGATTTCATAACGGTGTTGGTTAGGGGTAAATATTATATCATACTTAACCTAAAGCCAATTATTATGCCAGATATTCGATATTGAGGTTTGGGAAATGTTAGCCGGTGAACGTTTATTTATTCGTTATTATTGAGAGCTTAGAAGGAATAAAATGATATTAAAAGTGATAAGGAAAGAAGGTAAAATCTGTTTAAAGAGTAAATTCAGGTTCTCTGATTTGCCAGTTTTCGCCTGGCCGGCTGGGCCTTACTTTTCTCCCGG
>JAQBNV010000095.1 GCA_028288395.1 Adhaeribacter sp.
CATAATGGATTGGTCGGTTTGCAAATAATAACTGTACTGCATTTCGGCTGGCGGGGCAATCTTTTTGCCATTGATAAAAACCTCCATATCCCGGATAGAAATGGTATCGCCGGCTATGCCGATACACCGTTTAATATAATTGGTGCGTAAATCTACGGGGTGCTCTTCTTCTGGTGGGTAATTAAAAACCACCACATCGCCGTTTTTAACCGAGGAAAAACCAGGTAACCGGTATTGTTTTAATTGTATGGCATCGGAATAAGATGGTAGGTTGGTGCCCCAAATTGTTTGATGGGTAAGCGGAACCTGCAAAGGCGTTTTGGGCGTCCGGGGACCGTAATGCAATTTGCTTACAAATAAATAATCGCCTACAAGTAAGGTTTTTTCCATGGAGGGCGTAGGAATTACATACGCCTCAAACGTAGCCCAGCGAATTAAAGTAGCCGCCACCACGGCAAATAAAATAGCATCGCCCCACTCGCGGAAGAAACCTTTTTGCGCTTTGGCTTTATGCGTTTGGGAAGTTGCCGATTTTTTAAATTTTAATTTCATATATAATACTTGAATGGCTGGCCGGGATTATAAATTTAGCAAATCTTTCATGCCGTAAACACCTTTTTTGCCGGGCAGCCATTCGGCCGCCATTACCGCGCCTTCGGCAAAACCAATACGGCTATGGGCATTATGGGTTAATTCTATTGTATCGTGTTCCGATGTGTACTTAACTGTATGAAGACCAACAACTTCGCCCAAACGTTCCGAAATAATATTTAATTCCCCGGGTTGCGGCGCGGCGGCATCACTGACCCATTTATTTTTACTCCCATACTGATTCAAAAGCCCTTCAGCCGTGGTAATAGCAGTTCCACTGGGTTTATCTGCTTTATGGGTGTGGTGTACTTCTTTAATTTCCACGTCAAAGCCAGCGTATGCCTGCATTTTAGCAGCAATATATTCATTAAAATGGAAAAACAAATTTACGCCAACGCTATAATTGGAAGCATAAAAGAAAGATCCCTGATTTTGCTCGCACCAATCCTTTATTTCGGCAAAGCGTTCCAGCCAACCGGTAGAGCCCGATACAACGGGAATCCGATTTTGCAGGCAGTAACGAATATTTGCCGGGGCTGATTCCGGGTGGGTAAATTCAATGGCTACGTCGGTATTGCTTTGGTTGTAATCAGTCAGGGAATCTCGATTCTGGATGTCAATTATTCCGGATATCTGGTGGCCTTTTTGTAAAGCAATCTGCTCGATGGTTTTACCCATTTTGCCGTAACCGATGAGAAGAATACGCATTATTTTTTTAAGTTAAAACTAAGGGTGAGGGCAGGAACAACTTTATTGTTGGGAGAAGGGAGCAAATCAGGTTGAACCCGCATGGATAATTCATCACTGATATCAAAATCTTTTAAATGGGCATATACATAAGCTTCGGATACATAAATGCCGTAAAACAGTGCCGAGTATAAAAAAGTATAATCCCGCCAACGCCGGTAAGTATCCCGGCCCTTGCTTAAGGTTTCGGGTTGTTTGTAAATGGTAGCGTAACGGTCAACGGTAGAATCCAGGCCATCGGTGCGGAGCTCATAAGCCTTCCGGAAACGCAAATATTGCTGGTGGTTGTAGTGGAGGTAATAACCAAGGGCTGCCCCGCCGGCGTAAATTAAGGGTATTTTCCAGTAGCTTTTGTTATAAGCCTGGCCTAACCCGGGCACAATGGCCGACATTAAAGCCGCTTTCCCAGGTTCACTCCATTTGCTTATCTGGTAAATAGGTGCTTTGGCTTCCGGAGGGCGCACAACCACCGAATCCGGACCCGCCGTAATTACCTGGGCTTGCACCTGGAAATTGAAGGTCGCTACCAGAAACCCGATTAAAAGCAAACACCTGCGTGGTAATATTATCATCCGGAATAATTTAAAATCTCCAAAATCCGGTTTAATTCATCTACTGATAAAAAGGGAATCTTAATTTCCCCTTTGCCGGATTTATTCGATTTTACCTGAATTTTAGTACCGAAGTAACTTGATAAGCGCGACTCTACCATTTTTACATCGCTGGATTGCGCTTTTAAAGCGGGTGGGGGAGTTGGCTTATTGCCTTTTTCGTGATTGCTCAAGTTTCGGACAATTTCTTCAACCTTCCTTACCGATAATTCTTGATCAATAATCCGGCGGAAAACTTCCAGTTGCAAATCAATATTTTCGATGTTGATCAATGCCCGGGCATGGCCCATGCTGATCAGGTTATCGCGGAGTCCAATCTGAATATCGGGGGGCAGTTTCAGCAGGCGCAGGTAATTGGTAACGGTAGTCCGTTTTTTACCCACTCTTTCGCCTAATTCTTCTTGCTTCAGACTGCACTCGCTTAAAAGGCGCTGGTAACTTAAAGCAATCTCAATGGCATTAAGGTTTTCCCGCTGAATATTCTCGATTAAAGCCATTTCCAGCATTTGCTGGTCGTTGGCTTTGCGGATATAAGCCGGTACAACTTCCAGGCCCGCCAGTTTCGAAGCCTGTAACCGCCGCTCTCCCGAAATAAGCTGATACGTGCCGACCTCTAATTGACGCACTGTTATCGGCTGAATAATGCCTTGAACCCGAATTGAATCGGCAAGTTCTTCCAGGGCTTCTTTATCAAAGTGGGTGCGGGGTTGGTAAGGGTTGGTTTCTATCTGATCCAGGCTTATTTCGCCGACAATATTTACCGGAATGGCCACCGGGGCCGGAGAATCTGGTCTTTTCTCGTAACTACCTTCTATCAGTGCCCCTAAGCCCCGACCCCGACCGCCTTTTTTCTTTATTAAATTTTTATTATCTGACATTTAAATCTTTTTACTGGGCCTGCAGAATACCGTTCTTTTCCACTATTTCCCGGGCCAGGTTAAGGTAACTAATCGCGCCTTTGCTGTCGGCATCGTGCAAGATA
>JAQBNV010000098.1 GCA_028288395.1 Adhaeribacter sp.
CTGTCTTGATACTTAATAAATGAAACGAATTGCAGTTTTTACTTCCGGTGGTGACGCGCCTGGTATGAATGCCTGTATACGGGCAGTAGTCAGAACGGCTATTTATCACGGAATTGAAGTTTACGGAATACGGAAAGGATTTAACGGCATTATATCCGGCGATTTTTTTAAAATGGAATCATCCTCCGTCAGTAATACCATCCAGAAAGGCGGCACAATTCTAAAATCGGCGCGCAGCCAGGCTTTCATGACGCGCGAAGGCCGCGAAAAAGCTTTCGCACAGCTCAAAAAATTTGAAATAGACGGTTTAGTTGCGATTGGTGGCAACGGCACCTTTACGGGCGCCTCGCTTTTTCAGGAAGAATTTGGTATTCCGATTATTGGCGCTCCTGGCACCATTGATAATGATTTGTACGGCACCGATTATACCATTGGGTATGATACCGCTGTAAACACGGCCCTCGATGCCATTGATAAAATAAGAGATACTGCTGATAGCCACGAACGGGTTTTCTTTGTGGAAGTTATGGGCCGCGACTCCGGATATATTGCTATGCCTTGCGCCATTGGCGGGGGCGCCGAAATTGTGATGATTCCCGAATCCATAACATCCATTGAACAGGTAATCGATACGCTTAAACATGGCTGGGAGCGTTCCAAAACCTCTTTTATAATTGTTATTGCCGAAGGCGACGAAGAGGGAAATGCTACGCATATCGCTGCCCAGGTTAAGGAGGCTTTGCCCCAGATGGATGCACGGGTTACTATATTGGGTCACGTACAACGCGGAGGCTCTCCTACCGCTGCCGACCGCCTTCTGGCCAGCCAAATAGGAATTGCCACGGTAGAAGGACTCATCAACGGTAAAGCCAATGTGATGGCCGGCATTGTAAACTCACGGTTGGTTTATACCCCCTTTAAAGATACCATAAATAAAAAGAAAATAATAAATCAGCGCTTTGTCCGGATGGTAGAAATATTAAGCATATAGCAAACTGAATATCAGGCATTTATCATTTATTAGTTTAGGCGATACTTTACACAATTTGTTGCCTGATAAATGCCAGAACAGCTTCCCGGTCATCCGGGTGAAACCATTGAAAATTGGTATCCCGGCTAAACCAGGTGAGTTGCCTTTTGGCGTAGCGCCGGCTATTGCGCTTCAGCAGCCTTACCGTTTCAGGCCAATCCTGCTGCCCATCCAGGTAGTCAATAATCTCTTTGTAGCCCACCGTTTGCAAGGCATTATGAGCGCGGTACGGACACAAAGCAGTGGCTTCTGCTACCAGGCCCTCGGCCAGCATTTGGTCCATGCGCTGATCGATCCGCCGGTAAAGCTCCGCGCGATCGCGATTCAGGCCAATTTTTATTAACCTGAAAGGCCGCTTTTTAGGATTGCGGCCCCGGTAAAATGAATAAGGCCGGCCGCTGCAGTAACAAACTTCAAGAGCCCGAATTACCCGTTGCGGGTTAGCCCGATCAACCTGGTCGTAATAATCCGGGTCTAGTTCCTGCAATTGCCTGAGTAAATGGTCCAGGCCCGAATTGGCTAATTCTGCCATTAATTTATGGCGGATTGCCGGGGACGCTTCCGGCATTTCGTCCAGGCCTTCACACAAAGCCTGGATGTAAAGTCCGGAACCTCCCGTTAAAAGAACAACTTTTTTATCCCGGAATAATTCCTGTAGTAAAGCCAATGCATCGGCCTCAAAGGCGCCGCAACTATATTCATCCTCTATACTGTGGGAGTCTATAAAATAATGCTTTACCGAACTCAAGTCAGCAGGGCCCGGTTTGGCTGTACCAATATTCATTTCCTGATAAAACTGTCGGGAGTCGGCCGAAAGAATAACAGTATCCAGTTCTTTGGCCAGCCACAAACACAAATCGGTTTTTCCTACGGCCGTGGGCCCTGCAATAACTATCAGAGTGGGCACTTCTGTTTCCATTTATTTATGAAAGGTGAATACTTCTTTTTCAAATTAAATTTTATTTGCCTTAATTTAACTTATCTATAACCGGTTTCCAGGTCAGCGCTCCTTCGTTTAAAGCCACTAACATCCTAGTAAGGGATTACAAAAGAAACAGGTTGCCACTTATAAACCAGAATACCGGTAATTAAAATCGAATAAATTTTTAAAGGCCGCTTTAAGCCCGGATTACCGGCAATGGAAAGAAATTTATTTATATTTTGGGGTATAAAGCGGAATCCTGAAAAACAAACGCCAGCAACAATTATCAGTAATTTAAGTTACCGCAAATGGATTAAAAAAGCTGCTTTTACAGTTTAACAAATTAGGTTTCAATAGATAATGCAATATTTTTATGTTGCAGCGACGTACGTGCTGGAATAATCATCTAATTTAATTTATAAATAAAGAAAAGCATTGTTGTTTATTTGGTTATATTTTTTGAATTTTAGATTTAAAATAGAATCAAAGTATATTGTAAATCTAATATTGTTAAATTACAAATTACGCTGCTCAACCCACAATACGCTATGCGCCTGAATCCTGTTTCTTTTCCAGACACTTCTGTTACAGAATTAGCTCAAAATTTATTGCAGCTAACTCTTCAATTAACAGATGCCCAACAGAAATTATTGGTTTGCGGGCCTGATGGTAAAATCCTGGCAGCGGCACCCCTGGCTCAAAAAATAATTAAGGCCGAATCCACACCTTTTGTAAATCTCACTAGCCTGGTACCTATTGGTGAAAGAAAAAAATTAGCCGAATTGCTGGTAAATTTACCCCAAAAGAAACACGCCAGCTATTTATTAGATAATCTGAATTTAAACTTTACCTACGTGCACGATTACGAAGGGCGGGCTTTTATCTGCTGCACCGTTACTGAAAAATCGGCTATTACAAGTAAAACAACGCATAAACTGGGGAAAGAAGATAACTACAAAGAAATATTTGAAAACAATTTTGAAAGTATTTGTATTTTGGATAGCCAAGGCAAAATACTCGAACTTAATAAAGCCGCTTTGCAGCTTACTTCATACCGGAAAGAGGATTTAATTAACAAATCTATTTCGGAAATACTCGATTTTAACAGCTTCGAGAATTCTCTTTTCCGGAAGAGATTGCTTCAGACCCTGAATGGTCATACCCAAAAATTCGACTCCTGGTTTAAAGGTAAAAATCAGGAATTAATTACCGCCGAAATAGTTTTAACCTTGGGTTATTTTAAAGGCCAGAATGTAGTAGTTGCCAGTGCCATCGATGCATTAGACCGGATTAATACCGAGCAGAATATCCGGTTGCGCAACGACCAGCTCGAGTTTATAAACTTTCTTCTTTCGCACCTGGCCCGGTTTAAAACCACCGAAGAAATTTTACAGTTTACCCTGGAACAACTGCTCGAAAAAACCCCAATCATTGGTGGTGGAATATATTTGTACCAGGAAACCGAACACAAATATAATTTGCTTTCGGCCAGCGGTACCAACCAGTTGCTGTTAAATAAAAAGGCCACTATTTCCCTCCATCCCGACCTGCGCGACAAACTAAACCGGAAAGAAATCCGAAAAGCCGTTAAGTTGCTCTACAGCGATTTCGAACGTAATTTAGGATTGAAGGATATAGTCATCATGCCGGTATGTTCCGACACTACCAGTGTAGGTGCGCTGGTTTTGTTTTTGCATAATCAAAAAAGAATAACCTATTCCTTTACCTCACTGGTAGATTCTATTGGTGATGAAATAGGCCAATATATTACTAAAAATGAGCTGAACCGCCAGTTAAGTTATTCCGATAGTAAGTATCAGGCCCTCTTTGATTCTTCTTCCGATGCTATAATTCTAAGTGAAGGAATCCAGATTACTGATTGTAACCGTTCTACCCAGTTTCTAACCGGTCTTCCCCGGAATAGGATTATTACCCAAACCATCCCGGACTTATTAAGCAACAACGACCCCAAAGAGAAAGAACAGGTTCACAAATATTTACTCGAAATAGTGCACAAGGGCGGCGAATTAAAATTTGAGTGGAAAAGAAACCACCCCGAATTATCGCCGCTCGAAGCTGAAATAAGGATTAACCGACTGTTGATCGGTGGTAAATTTTATGTGCAAACCGTAATAAGGGATATAACCGAACTAAAACAGATTCATGTTGCCAAACGAAAAGAAGAAGTTTTAAATGAATCTATAAACCAGTTCCGGGAATTTATCAGTAAGGTGGAGATGGCCTATATCAGCCTCGATCGCCTCGGCTATATAAAATATCTGAACAATTATTTTCTGGAAATTTTAGGCTATGAGCTATCGGAACTGATTGGCCAGGATTATTTTGAATTATTTACGCCGGACAATGAACGGGAAGAAAGGAGAAGCCAATACCAGAAAATGATTGTAGACCGGGAACTGGTCCACCATATTGAAATAGAAATTATATCCCGTGCCGGTGAAGCAAAGACTTTTTTGTGGCAGCGGATGTTCGAATATGATTCCGAGGGAGGCATAACCGGCATTATCGGCTTGGGCAAAGATGTTACCGAAAAAAACCAGGCCATGGAGGCCTTGAAAGATAACAAAAGCCGCTTTCAGGATATTTTTGATAACGCTCACGACCTAATCCAGAATGTATCGACGGATAACCGTTTTATTCTGGTAAATAAAGCCTGGAAAGATAAACTAGGATACGACGATTTTGATATTGAAAAACTTAGCCTGAATGACATTGTCCACCCTTATTATAAGGCCAAGCTAATTTACCAGTTGCGTAACCTCTATAAAGGCGAAAATGTAAATAAAATTGAAACCGTTTTTATTACCAAAGCCGGTAAACCCATTCACTTAATTGGCAGTATTACTTGTACCTGGCAAAACGGGAAAGCCATGGCTACCCGGGCCATTCTGCACGATATAACCGAACGAATAAAAGCGGAGCGACTGCAAAAAGTATACTATAGCATTGCCAATTTAGCCATTAGCAGCAAAGACTTACAATCTCTCTACGGCGCCATTCATCGGGAGCTGAGTAAGATAATAGAGACTAATAATATTTATATTGCCTTATGCAACGACGAAAGAACCGAAATGAACTTTGTATATTTCGTCGATCAGGACAAACACACGAATAATTTTCAGAGCGACCGGCCGTTTACAAATGGTATTTCGGAATATATTATTAATTTAGGCAAACCGCTGTACCTGCTCCGCGAAGACCTGATAGACCTGGAACAAAAAGGGGCTCTGCAGGTAATAGGAACAATGCCCGAAATCATCCTTTGTTCGCCGTTGATGGTTGGTGAACGCATAATTGGGGTAATTGCGGTACAGGATTACCGCAAGCAGGAAGCTTACGTAAGTTCCGATATCGAAATTCTTCACTTCATTTCGAATCAGGTAGCCTTGGCCATCGAACGAAAACGCAATGAGGTACAAATAAATAACCAGAATGCCCGGCTAAAAGCAATTTTTGAAAGTGGCTCTCACATGATGTGGTCGGTGAACCGCGAGTATAATTTTACTTCTTTTAACCAGAACTTTGCGAATTTCTTTGGCGAAAACTGGGGCATCTATCCGCAGTTAAACACGCAATTTTTTGAAAACCTGATATTCCCAAGCGGTGGGCGCGATTCTGACCGGGAGGTAGAACTGCAAACCTGGCAATTTTTGTACGAAAAAGCTTTTTCGGGTGAGGCTTGCCATTTTGAATTCCGCAGTTTTGCGGCTGATGGCCAGATAAGGTGGCAGGATGTATTTTTAAATCCTATTTATCTGGAAGACGGTTCTTTCGACGAAATATCGGCCATGTCGCTGGATATTACCGAAAAGAAATTTTCGGAGCTGGCCCTGCAGGAAAATGAAGAAAAATTCCGGAGTATTTTTGAGTCTTTCCAGGATTTATATTACCGGACCGATTCTGAAGATAAAATAGCCCTCATGAGCCCTTCGGTAACTGAAATGCTGGGCTATGACCCAGATGAACTAATTGGGATATCGGCAAGTAAACTTTACTTCAATCCGCAGGATCGTGATTTGCTCCTGCAAAAGCTGGAAGAAAAAGGTTGGGTACGTAACTTCGAGGCCCGGTTGCGAGGCAAAGATAATTCGTTGAAAGATGTATTATTTAACTCTACCCGCATTTACGACAAAGAAGGCGATGTAATCGGCATCGAAGGCGTTGCCCGGGATATTACCGATATTAAAAAGATTCAACTCGAATTGATCAAAGCCAAAGATTTGGCCGAGAGTTCCTTGCAAGCCAAAACTCAGTTCCTGGCCAATATGAGCCATGAACTTCGCACCCCAATGAACGGCATTATCGGCATGATTGATTTGCTTTTTCATACCATTAATACCGAGGAACAACAGGAATACGTAGATACCCTGCGTAAATCTTCGGAAGCTTTGTTAGCCATTCTGAACGATATTCTGGATTTATCTAAAATTCAGGCAGGCAAACTTGCGTTAAACGAAACCGGCATCGATTTACATTATTCGCTCAGCAAACTCCACAGCCTGTTTGTAAACCGGGCCCAGCAGAAATCCCTGCGGTTCAATTATTATATTACGCCGCATACCCCACAATTTATTTTTACCGACGAAACCCGGTTGCTCCAGATTTTGTCTAATTTAACTTCTAATGCCATTAAGTTTACGAACAATGGCAACGTGCATATAAATGTATCGAGTATCAGCAACGATGGGGAGTTTTGCACCATTATGTTTCGGGTGAAAGATAGCGGCATAGGCATAACCGAAGAAAACAAAAAACTTTTATTTACCAATTTTACCCAACTAGACAATTCTTCTACTAAATCTTTTGGCGGCACGGGTTTAGGACTAGCTATTTCTAAGCAGCTGACAGAGCTGCTGGGTGGGGAAATTGACGTAGATTCGGTTTATGGCGAAGGCAGTACTTTCTGGTTTACCATTAAATGCCGACTGGCCCACAACCAGGAAGACATCCTCGACCAGCGCCAGCAGTTGCGCGAAGAGTCAGAAGAAGCGGTAGCGTTCGAAACTACGCCTTATGTTTTACTTGTCGACGACAATGCTATTAATCAGAAGGTAGCCGAAAAATTATTACTACGGCTGGGTTGCAAAGTAGATATTGCCTCTAATGGTTATGAAGCCATTGAATTTGCCGCCTCCAACCCTTATGACATGATTTTTATGGACATTCAGATGCCCGAAATGGATGGCGTAACGGCTACTGCCGAAATCAAAAAGGTATTAGGCAAATCCTGCCCGCCAATTATTGCCATGACCGCCTACTCGATGAAAGATGACGCGGATAAATTTTTAGGCCAGGGCTTAGATGATTATGTTTCGAAACCGATAAAAGTCAGCTTCCTGCACCACATTATCAAAAAATGGTTTATCGAG
This sequence comes from Adhaeribacter sp., assembly GCA_028288395.1. GTDB lineage: Bacteria > Bacteroidota > Bacteroidia > Cytophagales > Hymenobacteraceae > Adhaeribacter. Next base: position 7,343 of record JAQBNV010000098.1, read on the forward strand.
AAAAAGAATGAAACTGCATTTGCGACGCCCGAAGAAATAACACTTAGCCCGGAAAACACCCCGCAGGAGCAGGTAATAGATGATGCCATCGTGGAGCAGTTGCGGCAACTGGGCGGCGACGAATTTGCCAAACAGCTTTATGACGAGTTCGCCGAAGAAACAGAACCATTACTCGAAGAAGCCCGCATAAATGTGGGAGCGAAACAATATGATGCTATTTTAGATAATTTACACCAGTTAAAAGGCACCAGTTCGACTTTAGGCATCAATATATTTGCCGGATTAGCTAAAAAAATTGAACATGATATTAAAAAGAAAAAATTATCCCAAGTAAATAAAGAATTTGCATTACTTTTAGATCATTATTCTACCTTTAAAAAAGTCTATCCGAAAAAATTTACCTAAATATGGCAGACATTAATACTAAAACAATTCTCATAGCTGAAGATAGCTCTGTTATCCTTAATCTGACTAAGAAAATTTTGGAATTGCAAAATTACAAGATCTTAACTGCCAAGAATGGCCGGGAAGTTATCAATCAGGTTGAAAAGCAAAAAATAGATGCTATCCTGATGGATTTGAATATTCCGGTTAAAAACGGAATGGAATGTACCCGCGAAATTCGCAACCATGCAAACAAAGAAGTAGCTGGTATTCCGATTATTGCCGTAACTGGTAATGCAAATAATTATACCATGGAAGAATTTAAAGAGGCTGGTATTAATGCTTATTTACCCAAGCCTTTAGATTTTGACATGTTGGTACAAACGGTAAAACAATATGTATCCTAATCCGCGAGGATGACGTTAAAATATACCCGTTCTTTTCTGGCCCGCCTCGAAGATATCTTTTCCGAATCAGACTTTGTGCTGCGTTACGAAAAAGGCAACTTTAAGGCGGGCTATTGTTTAATCAAGGACATGAAAGTGGCCATTGTAAATAAATACTTTCCGTTGGAAGGTCGCATCAACTGCCTGTACGAGATTTTGCGCAACGTTCAGATAAATACCGAGCAGTTGGGCGAAAAAAATTTACTGCTTTACCAGGAAATTTGTAAACCCGAAGAGCCGCAGTGACAATAACGTTTCTAGGAACCGGAACCTCCCAGGGGGTGCCCGTAATTGGTTGTACGTGCAAAGTTTGCCAGTCTTTAGACTTCCGCGACAAACGATTGCGCGTTTCGGTGCACCTGCAAATTAATGGTAAAAGCCTGATAATTGACTCAGGGCCGGATTTCCGGCAGCAGGTATTGCGGGAGCGGATTAAAAGATTAGACGGCCTGTTGTTTACCCATGAACATAAAGACCACACCTCTGGCCTCGACGACATCCGGGCCTACAACTTTATGCAGGGTACTGACATGCCTTTATACGCCGAAGAACGGGTGCTGAAACAGATTAAACAGGAATTTGCCTATATTTTCTCCGGCCACAATTATCCGGGTATCCCGCGGGTAAATCTTTTCCCAATTACTGCCGATTCATTTGAATTTGAAGGTATAAAAATTCAGCCTATCCGGGTGAAGCATTATAAATTACCGGTTCTGGGTTTCCGGATAAATAATTTTACTTACATCACCGATGCAAATTATATTCCGGAAGAAGAAATAAGCAAAATAGCCGGCTCCGAGGTAATTGTTTTGAATGCATTGCGCAAAGAACCGCATATTTCTCATTTCTCACTTTCGGAAGCCGTAGATTTATTAATCCAGCTGAATCCCAGGCAAGCGTACCTGACCCACCTGAGCCACCTCATGGGCCTGCACCAGGAAGTAGAAACCGAATTACCGGATTTTATACGGCTCGCTTACGATGGCCTGAAACTGGAACTTTAACCGGTGCATAACAACTATTATTTTCTCCGGCAATTATCGCCGATTCTGGCGCAAAAACTCCACTCGTATACCGTAACGTCATGTTTCAGCCAGGAAAAAGATGAACTGGTTATCGGCTTTGTCAACGGAAACGATGAATTTTATATAAAAGCCCAACTAACGCCGCAGTTTTCGGCCCTTTCTTTCCCTCCTGCTTTTAACCGCGCCCGGGCCAATAGCGTTAATCTTTTTACCCCCATAATCGGTCTCCAGGTATTAGGGGTAGTGCAGCAGGAAAATGAACGTAGCTTCTACCTGCAACTGGAAAATAAGCTGGTGCTCCTGTTTAAATTATTCGGCAATCGCGCTAATATTATTTTATTTGCGGAAGATGTGCCCCTGAGTATTTTTCAGAATAAATTTGAGAAAGACCTGCAATTGCGGTTGAGCCAGATGGGGCGGATGTTATATTTCTCCAAGGAATATTTTCTGGAAAACCAGCACCGGCTCCCCGGCCTCTACCCTACTTTCGGCGATATACCTTTTCTTTATTTAAATCAGCAGGGTTACGCCAGCGCCAGCACCGAACAACAGTGGCAATTACTGCAGGATACCATCGGTTTGCTGCAAAAGCCTGTTTATTATATTTCCCGTATTTCCGGGCGCACCCGGCTTTCGCTGTTGCCGGTAGGAGAAATCAGAGAAAGTTTTACGGAGCCGTTGGCTGCCCTCCAGGAATTCGTCCGGATATATTTGTCCGAAGGTCATTTTGAAAAAACTTACACCAACCTTTTCCAACAGTTAAGTAAGCGCCTGGCTGGCTCCCAAAAATATTTGGAAGAGGTAGAATATAAAATGCTGGAGCTGGAATATGATCAAACGCTGACCCAGCTGGCTGATTTAATAATGGCCAATCTGACCAATATTATGCCTCGCTCAGTTGAAGTAGAAGTTTATGATTTTTATAATAACAGACATATAATTATACCATTACCTACCAAAGAAAGCCCGCAGAAATATGCGGAACGGCTTTATAAAAAAAATAAAAACCGGCAGATTGAACGGCGCTTCTTAGCCGATAAGGCAGAAGCTAAAAAAGCCGAAATTAGCGAACTCCAATCGCTGCTGCACCAATTATCCGGCATAGATAATAGCCGCGACCTGAAATTATTTCTGAAGGAAAACCAAACACCCCTGGCTGATCCCAAAGACGAAAAGCAATCGCTTTTTCGGACGTTTGAAGCTGGCGGCTTTAAAATAATAGTAGGTAAAAACGCCAAGAACAACGATTTGCTTACCCAAAAACATAGCTATAAAGAAGATTTGTGGCTACACGCCAAAGACGTAGCTGGCTCGCACGTAGTAATCAAATATCAGTCTGGCAAAACCTTTCCCGAGCCTATTATTTATAAAGCAGCGCAACTGGCAGCATGGTATTCCAAACGCAAGAATGATTCGCTGTGCCCGGTACTTTATACGCCCAAAAAATTTGTACGGAAACCAAAAGGCGGGGAACCCGGCGAAGTGGTTGTCGAACGGGAGAAAGTAATGCTGGTAAAGCCTGAAAATCCCTTTGAACAATATTGATTTTAAATCCGGCAGAATTGAAGCCGTTTGCCATTAAGGAAGTAGATCAGTAATATTCTGATGAACCGGTGAAATAACTTATCCCATATTCTCCTTTAAACAAGTCAATGTCGGAATAATAACCTTAAAAATGATTAAGATAAAATAGGATAAAGTAATTGATTTTATCGCAAGTACCGGTTTATTATATATAGCGCTATTAGGCCGGACTTATTCTGGATTTAAAAAAACGATTCGCCAGGGTTAGGCCGGCTTTTTCCAGGTTGGATTTAATCGAATGTTGTACCGACGGAAATTCAACAGCTTGTTTCTCGGCTTTAAGAATAGCTATGTCGTTTTCATAAGTAACCTGGAGTCCAAAGCCGGGCTTATTTCTTTCACAGTACCGCAGAAAAGGTCCTACCGCTTGAGCATCTAGTTCAATGGTAAAGCCTTGATTTAAGAAATTAAGTCCGGCAGAAGCAGTAGAAGGTCTTTTCATAATAGTTACTTTCTGTTTACGAGGCTTAAATTAGTAATAAAATTATTACTTCAAAAATTTAAAACAGTTTTTTATATTTTTTTTACTTAATAAGGTTTTCATTGTTTAATCAATGATATATTATATAATATTTTCAATATTAAATTTACTTAATATAAATACTTTTTAGACAAGTGAATAGATGGTATATTTATATCAGTTGTATGTTCCAAGTTTATAGTTCTAAAGTGAGACTCAAAATAATTAGCCTTTCCAGAAAAGAAATAACATAGAAATACTGGTAATGGCTACAAAAAAGAGTTAGATAAATTTATTTCGGAAAATATAGCAATATCGGATTTGAATATATATTGATCAGCTAAGAACCAAATTAAGTAAAATATTAACCCGGTATCTGAATTAAATCATCACCAATTTACCAGAACTGAAAACGTTTTAGATGAAGGAGCCCTAAACAAAATAGTAGCCGAAGAAAGTAGGCGTTTAGGTTGTCCCACCGATCCTATTAATGCGCTAAAATGTTTTTTTGAACAGCATTGCCCGCAATGGCAATAAAAAAACCTTCTTAACGTAAGAACTCTTAGTTAAGAAGGTTTGAAGTGCGCGCGGGGAGATTCGAACTCCCACACCCGTAAGGCACCACCCCCTCAAGGTGGCGTGTCTACCAGTTTCACCACGTGCGCGGTACATTTGCTTTAGTAGCAATGCCCAAAGGTAATAAGCATTTATAAAGTGTGCAAGTAGACCCGGTACTACATTCCTCCTTTTTTCGCTTTGATTTTGAATTATCTTACCCCAAATTTGATTTTATTATTATCCTAACCTGACTTAATACTTGTTTATAGAAAATAATCAAATAATATGGGTTACAAAAGTATAGCTAGTAGTATTAAAAGAAGAGCGTAAATGCCTAACGTAGTTTATTTTTCAGAGGATGCTTTACTAGCGGGAATTCGGAGCGAAGATGAATCGGCAGTGGCTTACCTCTACAAACAACATTACCCGATGGTGCTTCATTTGGTGCTGAATAATAATGGTTCCGAAGAAGAAGCCAAGGATATTTACCAGGAGGCTATAATTGTTTTCTTGGAAAAAATCCGGGAAGAATCGCTTGAGCTGAATTGCCTGATAAAAACATACCTGTATTCGGTATGTCGGCGGCTCTGGCTAAAAAGGTTGGCTTTTAAAAACCGTTTTGCCGGGGTAGTATCTGAATCAGATACTTTTCTGGAAATGGCCGAAGAGGTAGCTGACCTGGAAGACCGAGAAATAAAGTTTAATAAAATGGCAGAAGCCTTGGAGTTGCTGGGCGAACCTTGCAAAACCTTAATAGAAGACTTTTACCTTCAGGATTTATCGATGCAGACCATAACCGATAAATTTGGTTATACCAATGCCGATAATACAAAAAACCAAAAATATAAATGCCTGTTGCGCCTGAAAAAACTTTTTTTTAATATTTATAAAATAAAAGTAGAACGAGACTAAATTATTGATAATAAATCTTTAAATAAGTTTACATCCGAGGTTGGAGTAAGCAGCAAAAATATGAAAGAGTTAGAAGCCTTTAAGCAGATAGAAAAATATTTTAACGATCAACTGAGTCCGGAGGCGCTAACCTATTTTGAACAACAGCTGCAAACCGATCCGGAAATGGCGGAATATTACCGTCAATATTTACAACTTGATAGTACGCTACGGTTTTATGGCAAACGGAAAGGGCTTAAAGCGCAACTTAATGCCATTCATAACGAAATGGAAGCCACTGCGGAAAACCAACCTACTGCCGAAAGAAAGGTGATTACGCCTTTTGGTGATAAGCAAAAACGGAAAATATTCTGGCACCAACATTACGCCACCATAGCAGTTGCGGCCTCCGTCGCTATCTTAACTGTTTTTGGCACCCTGATGAGTATTGATGTTTGGCGTTCGATGGGGAAACAGCAAAATGCCCGCTACACGGCTCTCCGCCGCGAGGTCGAGAAAATAAAAAACAGCCAACGAGCCCTTGTTCAGGGATATAACGGAGCAGATGCCCGGGTGGCTCCTAAACCATTACCGGCCAACTTCAGCGGCACGGGCTTTGCGATCAGCTCCGATGGTTACCTCGTAACAAGTTATCACGTTGTAAAAGATGCCGATTCGGTATTTATTGAAAACCGGGCGGGTCAACGTTTCCGGGTAAAAAATATTTACCGCGATCAAACCCACGATTTAGCCATTTTAAAAATAGACGATGCGGATTTTACTTCTTTCGGCTCTTTACCTTATGCTTTTAAATCTGATTTAAGCGAACTGGGCGAACGGGTGTATACGTTGGGATTCCCGCGCGAAGACATGGTTTTCGGCGAAGGCTCCCTTAGTTCTAAAACCGGTTTCGAGGGTGATACTACTTCCTACCAAATTTCCATTCCGCTAAACCCGGGTAATAGTGGCGGGCCTTTACTCGATAGCCAGGGCAATCTGATAGGAATAATCAGCGGCCAGCAATTAGACCAGCAAGGAGCTTCCTTTGCGGTAAAATCGGCTTACCTGAAACAACTGGTAGAACAATTGTCGCAGGATTCTCTAAACGTGCCTATAAAATTATCGACCAAAAATTCCCTTTCCTGGACGAGCCGGCCGGAACAGCTGAAAAAAATAAAGGATTATGTATTTATGGTAAAGGTGTACAATAACTAACGTACGCCTTTACCCTGGATTAAGAATTAATTTTTACAACAGCCAGCGCCAGATCGGCACCCACGGTTACGCTTTCCAGCATTAAATATTCTGCCGCTTCAGATTTATTTACTTCTTGCCGGCTTTCTTCTTTCCCGGTAGAAGTATTCCAAAAACAAATGCGGTACTTTCCCGAAGCCAGGCCAGGAATCTGAATAGTCATTTTAACGGGTCTTGCCGTTTTTACGACCATTCCGCCTTTTACTTTATCTTGTCGGAGCAGCCACACTACCGCTTGCTGCGCATCGCCGCAACCAAAAACGGCAAAGCCAGCTGCCGAAATCTTTATTTCCTGACTAAGATTTTGCCGGTGGAAATTAGTCCAGTCAATATATTCTAAAAAGCCAGTCATATGCTGTTGTGCTTCGCGCATTCCGGGCGTGAGCACATGCGGGTGCCGGTTAGGCCAGCGCATGCCCCCTCCTGCCCCACCGGAAGCTAAATGTGCCCACTGAATATGCCGGAAATATTCATTGTCAAACTCCTCGGGTAAAGTTCGCCGCAAATCCTTGAAAGCATGAATCGGCCCGTGTTCGCTGTCAAAAAAAGGCCGGGGCTTCTGGAGATGTTCGATGGCTTCACGTACCAGTGCACCCGCACAAAGCGCCGGCGTAACGGTATTGCGGGGATTATTAATGGTTTTGGCATCGTAAAAGTGGGTAGTAGCAAAATCGAGTTGGGGGTGCCGGAAAATAACCTCGGCCACGGCGGGATGATCCTGCAGTACCGGGCCAAACAAAGAAACCGTTTGCAGGTGCGCACGGCCATAAAGCCGGGTTTCCAGTTCCCGTAAATGGCTGCTGATTTCGCTTACAAAACTGTAGAACACTTCCGTTGAATTCCCGGCATGAGCCGGATGAATCTCATTCCAGAGATCCCAAGCGAAAAGGGCGCCACTGCCACCCCAACGCTCAGCGGCAAAGGTGAAACGGGCTTTTATTCTTTTTAACGTTTCCGGACAAAGCAGCCACTGCGACCGCTTGCTGCACGGACC
>JAQBNV010000107.1 GCA_028288395.1 Adhaeribacter sp.
TTAATAATAAATTTATTCTAAGTATCTGTTTAGAACTAAGGGACTAAGATTTGGAAAGTTCAGGCTAGACATGTCATTAACTAATAGATAAAAATCACTTTTCCAGGTAGGTAAAACAATCCTTTAAGATTAAATATTTTATTTGAAAGTATTCACAAACTCTGATTTTGCCATCACCTAATTCAAATATGGTTAAGGCCGTTTGCATCCATTTATTAGGATAAGAGACCAGAAATTCAGCCCTAAAATATTTAAATGTTTAAAAATTCAACTATTCAAGAGAATTACTATGATAAAAACAGCTACTAAACTAATGGCTTTAATGAGCCAAGTTCAACATTTAATTAGCAAAGCTACATTCGTCTTGGTAGGAATTCTCTTATGGTATGGTGTTCCCATTTCCAACCTGGTGGCCCAGCCTACGAAGCAATGGGATAAAACTATTGGCGGAAGTGGTTATGATGAATTAAAATCTGTTCAGCAAACAACTGACGGCGGCTATATTCTAGGGGGAAATTCCCAATCTAAGGCTAGTGGCGATAAGAGCGAGGACTCCAGGTCAAGTTATTATGGCGACTTTTGGATAGTAAAGCTAAATGCTACCGGAGGCAAAGAATGGGATAAAACATTAGGTACTATCGAAGTAAATAACTTTACTGCTGTTTGCCAAACGGCTGATGGCGGTTATATAGTAGGTGGACAATCCTTGGCGAAGGCTGGCCGGGACAAAACACAAGATTCTAAAGGAATAAATGACTATTGGATTATAAAATTGGATGCTCGTGGTAATAAGATTTGGGATAAAACAATAGGCGGGCCTTGGGATGACCTACTTTGGACCTTAAAACCAACAAAAGACGGGGGAGTAATATTAGGGGGAGAATCTCAAGGTGGGCCTGGTGGTGATAAAACCCAAGCACCTAAGGGTGGCTATGACTTTTGGGTGGTTAAGCTGGATGCCCAAGGTAACAAACAGTGGGACAAAACCATTGGGGGGAGTGGTTACGATATATTACGTTCTATGGACCTGACTTTTGATGGAGGCTATATTTTAGGAGGCCTTTCTGCTTCTGAAGCCAGCGGTGATAAAAGCGAAAACTCAAAAGCGGCAGGCTCTACTGAGTCTTTAGCTGGTTATGATTATTGGGTGGTGAAGCTGGATGCTCAAGGTAGCAAACAGTGGGATAAAACATTAGGAGGTAATGCGCTGGATGATTTCCGGCATGTTATACAAACCAAAGATGGCGGTTATATTGTGGGAGGGGAGTCTTTCTCCAATATAGGTGGAGATAAAAGTGAAAATTCTAAGGGAGGAAGAGATTTTTGGTTAGTTAAACTGAATGCTTCTGGCAATAAGGAATGGGATAAAACCATGGGAGGACCTGGTGATGAATATTTGAGGGCTCTACACCAGAATACTGATGGAGGCTTTGTTTTGAGTGGAAGCAATAAATCACTTTTAAAGCTTAATACTTCTGGTAATATAGAGTGGGAGAAAAGTGTAAATGGCGGAAGTTCTTTTCTTACTTTAGATCAGACAGCCGATGGCGGTTTTATCTTAGGTAATTCTTCAAATTCTCAGGCTAATGGTGACAAGAGCGAGGATAGTAAAGGAGGTTATGATTATTGGGTAGTAAAATTATGGTTTCCACCAGTTCCCCCGCCTACAATCAGTACAACTAATTTATCAACTTCAGCTTTTTGTGCTGGCAGTTCACTGCCCATATATTTTACAACCACCGGTACTTTTGCTCCTGGCGAAGTATTTCAAGTACAGCTTTCAAGTGCATCTGGTTCTTTTGTTTCACCTGTTATCATTGGTAGCGGTACCTCCAGTCCTATTGTTGCCACTATACCAGCAAATTCTATAGTAAGCGCAAAATATAGAATTCGGGTTGTTTCTTCCTCCACCCCGGTAATTATAGGTACTGAAAGTAGGGGCGATATAGCAATTTCTAATACCAATTCAAGCCCGCCCATAAAAATTGAAGGTACTTATTCAGCTTGCCAGGGTGGAACCGGATATTTTATAGTTTCCTCCACTAATGGGTACACAGATTTTTCATGGTCTGTACCCAGCGGGTGGACCATTACTTCGGGGCAAGGAACTAATTATATAACGGTTGCTTTTGGGGAATCTGGGGGAACTGTTTCTGTTACTAGTAAAAATCCTTGTGGCCTTGATATTTCTAGCCATTTGCCTGTTCAGATAGTTGTTAAACCATTCCCACCAATAGTTTACGCTGCCACCATCTGCGGTCCAGGAACTGTCACTCTTGTGGCCTCCGGAGCGCCTTCCACTGGTTCATATCGGTGGTACAACAGCGATTCAGGTTTTACACTTATTTCCAGTAACACAATTTTTACTACTCCATTGCTAACTGCTAGCACTACTTATTTTGTTTCGGTGGTAAATGGAAATTGTGAAAGTGCCCGGGTACCAGTTACAGTTACGGTAAATCCATTGCCAAAAGTACTGGTTACTGCCAATACTACAACCGTTACGAGCGGTGGTGCAGCTACTTTAACCGCTTCCGGCGCAATTGCCTATACCTGGTCGCCGGCTACGGGCTTAAGTAGTACAACTGGTGCTACCGTTGTTGCTAAACCAACTGCCACTACCACCTATACCGCTACCGGCACCGATGCGAATGGTTGTACCAGTGCAACTGCTATTACTATAACGGTAAATACTTCGGGGTTAAAGATGCAAACTATCACCTTTCCGCCCATCCCCAATAAAATTTATGGTGATGCACCTTTTACTTTAAATGCTACTTCTTCGTCTGGTTTACAAGTATCTTACCGCATTGTTTCGGGGCCTGCGATGGTATCAGGTAAAACCCTGACCATTACGGGGGTGGGTACCGTATCCGTGCGGGCCTATCATCCGGGTAACGATCAATACCTGGCGGCCACGCCGGTTGAGGTAAGTTTTAATGTGCTTTCCTCTTCGGTAAAATTAAGCCAGAGCCTTAACTTTGCCGCTTTGCCAACCAAAACTTACGGTGATGCTCCGGTTGTTTTAAGCGGTACAGCCACCTCCGGTCTGCCAGTTAGCTATAGCATATTATCAGGTTCGGCAACGCTGTCTGGAAATACTATTACGCTCACCGGCACGGGTCCCGTAACGGTGAGAGCCCACCAAGCGGGTAATGAAACCTATGCCGCTGCTATACCGGTGGACCAAACCTTCACGGTAAATAAAGCCAGCCAAACCATAGCCTTTACAGCTTTAGCGGATAAAACTTATGGGGATGGCCCAATATATTTAATCGGAAAAGCCTGCTCTGGTTTGCCGGTTAGCTTCCGGGTAACTTTGGGCCCGGCTAGTATTTCTGGTAATATCCTGACCATAAACGGGGCCGGCACGGTTACAGTGCTGGCTGAACAGGGCGGGAATTCTAATTACTTAGCTGCCATGCCGGTGCCGAGCAGTTTTGTAGTGATTAAGGCCAACCAGACAATCACAATGGCAATTATTCCGAATAAAACTTACGGCGATGCACCTTCCGCCCTGAGTGCAACCGCTTCTTCGGGTTTAGCTATTATTTACAGTATCGTTTCGGGACCGGCAACAGTAGTGGGTAACAGTGTTACGCTGACTGGAGTAGGTACTGTAACCATAAAAGCATCGCAGCCAGGTAATGCTAATTATAACCCATCAGCAACCGAAAGAAGTTTTAGTGTTAATAGTGCCACGCCTGTGCCCACAGCTTGTACCGTTGCTGTAACCAGTAAAGTAAGACAAGCCGAGCCGTGGTACGGCATGTGGGGGCCGGTTACCGGATCGGGAGCCATTGACGTAACCGTAAGTGGGGGAGCGGCACCCTACAGCTATCAGTGGAATACGGGGGAGAAAACCGAAGATTTAACAGTAGCTGCTCCCGGCACATTTACGGTAACGGTTACCGATGCGCAAGGCTGTAAAGCAGTAAGTACTGTTTACGTGGGCCGGAAAAATGGCCCAATGACGCTGTATACATCAGTAATGAATGTTTCGGCGGCGGGTAGTCAGGATGGTTCGGTAAATTTAAGTGTAACCGGCGGGGTAGAACCCTTTAAATACCGCTGGAGCAATGGCGCCATTACCGAAGATATTACCGGGTTAGCTGCTGGTTCGTATACCGTGGTGGTAACCGATGCCTTTGGTACTGCCGCCACTGTTTCGGTGCAAATTCAGGCTGCCGGCATTAAAGCGCAGGCTAATACCCGGAGTATAAATAATTCGGAAGTCTTTTCTTTTAAAGAAACCGGTTTAATCGTTTATCCTAACCCTGCTACTGGCAAAACTAATTTGGCAATCAGTCTGGCAATGCCAGGAAAATATACCTTGGAACTCTATGATATCAGGGGAGCGAAAGTAAAAACGTTGGCAACCGGCCAAGCTGGAGATAATGAATATTTTACCTTGCAAGTGGACGTAGCTAGCTATGCCGAAGGCGTTTACCTTCTTAAACTTATTACCGGTGAAGAAGTTTTGACGAAAAGAATTTCAATAAAACGCTAACTGATCAAATTAATCTTTAATCAGGAAGGCAAGAAAGACGGCCTCATCTTAGCAGGTGAGGCCATCTTTAATTTGAATATCTAAGCCTTTTCTATTAACCACCAATGTGTATTTTAGTATTATCTCAGGAGCCGGCTACCAGACGAAGCGGATCACCAGTGATGACACTGGCGATAGCAATTTCTATGCTGGTTAGGAGTGCGTTCTAAATTAATTAGAAAGTATTTAATTAGGTAACTTCCCTTTTTAAAAGCGCTTGCAGGGTGATATTTTGGTATGATTTACCAGCCCGTAAAACAAAAAAGCCTTCCTGTTAGGGAAGGCTTTTTTGCCAGGGATAAGGAATAAACCGGATTACCGGTTTAGAGGAATTTCTATATCAATGTTAATGAAATGAATTTTATCGTCTACCAGCACGGCTTCTACCACGGCATCTTTCCGGATGTTGCCCGATAGTATTTCCTTCGACAACTCGTTCAAAATTCTGGTTTGCAGCACACGTTTCAACGGACGAGCCCCAAATTGCGGATCGTAACCTTGCTCGCCCAGGTAATCCAGTACCTCGTCGGTTGCTTCCAGCCGAATGCCAGCTTCCTGCAAACGGTCCTGAATGTGGCGGAACTGAATCGTAACAATCTGACGCAATTCGTGCTGGCTCAATGGCCGGAACATAATCAGCTCGTCGATGCGGTTCAGAAACTCAGGCCGTACAGTTTTTTTGAGCAATTCAAACACCTCATCTTTTGTCCGCTCGATAATCGATTCCCGGTTATATTCTTCCATATCGGCAAAATTGCTTTGGATGATATGCGCGCCGATATTCGACGTCATGATGATAATGGTGTTCTTGAAGTTCGCTACCCGGCCTTTGTTGTCGGTTAAGCGGCCATCGTCGAGTACCTGCAACAAAATATTAAACACATCCGGGTGCGCTTTTTCAATTTCATCCAATAATATTACCGAATAGGGTTTTCTACGCACGGCTTCGGTCAGCTGACCACCTTCGTCGTAACCTACGTATCCCGGAGGCGCACCTATTAAACGGCTCACCGCATGGCGTTCCTGGTACTCACTCATATCTATCCGTACCATGTTGTTCTCGTCGTTGAACAGGAAGTCGGCTAAAGCTTTGGCTAACTCCGTTTTGCCTACCCCCGTGGTACCCAGGAAAATAAACGAACCAATGGGGCGTTTGGGATCCTGCAAACCAGCCCGGCTCCGGCGCACGGCATCCGAAATAGCCGCTATAGCTTCTTCCTGACCGGCTACCCGTTTACCTAGTTCTTCTTCCAGGTGCAGCAGCTTTTCGCGGTCGCTTTGCAGCATTTTGCTAACCGGGATGCCCGTCCATTTGGCTACCACTTCAGCAATATCTTCAGCCGTAACTTCTTCTTTCAGCAGGGCATTGCCGTCCTGGTGTTCCGCTACCTGCTGCTGCAGTTCTTTTAATTTTTGCTCGCTTTCCTGGATTTTACCATAACGCAATTCAGCCACCCGCCCATAATCACCGGCCCGCTCGGCTTGTTCGGCTTCCAGTTTATAACGTTCAATATTTTCTTTTTCGGTAGTAATATTGGTAATAACCTGTTTTTCGTTTTGCCATTTGGCTTTCAGGTCATCGCGTTTTTCGCTCAAATCCGCTATTTCGCGGTTAAGAACTGCTTCTTTATCTTTATCATTTTCGCGTCGGATGGCTTCGCGCTCAATTTCTAGTTGCATTACGCGGCGTTGCAGTTCGTCGAGTTCTACCGGTAAGGAATCTATCTCGATGCGCAGTTTAGCCGCTGCCTCATCCATTAAATCAATCGCCTTATCGGGTAAAAAACGATCCGAAATATAGCGGCTGGAAAGCTCTACCGAAGCAATAATGGCATCGTCTTTAATCCGGACGCCGTGGTGCAGCTCGTATTTATCTTTGATACCGCGCATGATAGAAATAGCATCCGGTATAGAGGGCTCATCTACGATTACGGTCTGAAAACGGCGTTCCAGGGCTTTATCTTTCTCGATATATTTCTGGTACTCTTTTAATGTAGTAGCACCAATGGCGTGTAATTCGCCGCGAGCCAAAGCCGGTTTTAATAAATTAGCTGCATCCATCGCACTTTCGCCGCCGGCACCCGCACCAATGAGGGTATGGATTTCATCAATAAAGAGCACAATTTCGCCTTCGGCATCAATTACTTCTTTGATAACGGCTTTCAGGCGCTCCTCAAATTCGCCTTTGTATTTGGCACCCGCCACGAGTAAACCCATATCCAGGCTCATGAGGGTTTTGGATTTCAGGTTTTCCGGTACGTCACCGGCCACAATTCGCTGGGCCAGGCCTTCCACAATGGCAGTTTTTCCTACGCCGGGTTCTCCTAATAAAACCGGGTTGTTTTTGGTACGGCGCGATAATATTTGCAGCACGCGCCGGATTTCTTCGTCCCGGCCAATTACCGGATCAATTTTACCGGCCCGGGCCAGCTCGTTTAAATCTTTGGCGTAGCGCTTCAGCGAGTTGTATTTGGCTTCGGCATTCTGGTCGGTCACTTTATTGCCCCCGCGGAGTTCTTTGATCGCAGCTTTCAAATGCTTCTCGTTGAACCCGGCATCTTTCAACAAACTGGCAACCTGGTCGCGGCCCGCCAAAAGCCCCAACAAAATATGCTCGATGGCAACAAATTCGTCGTGAAATTCTTTTAAATAAGTAGTTGCTTTTTGTAAAGCGGCTGCGGCATCGTTGCTTAAATAAGGGCTGCCGCCGCTTACTTTGGGATAAGCAGTTACCAAAGCGTCTAAACGGGTATTCAGCATGTTCTGGTTAACACCTAGTTTTTTTACGAGAAAGTTAATCACGTTCTCATCGGTCTGCTGAATGCCTTTCAGAATATGTCCGGTTTCAACCGCTTGCTGCTGGTTGCCGCCGGCAATCTCGGTGGCCTTCTGAATGGCCTCCTGAGATTTGATGGTATAATTTTTAAAGTCCATAGCCTTATATTTTCCTTCTTCTATTAATCAAATTGCTATATTCAAAATAATGACCATAGTTAATTTTTAAACAAAATCCGGAATAAATGTCATATTTAGGGGTGTGTATTTTTTCAGAACAGGATCTTTTGTCGGTGCGAGGGAGCTGTAAGCCTTTCCTGGCGAAAAAAAGAAGACTTTGTTATATATCAATGTGAAATATTAGCCGCAAAGATTCCGTCTGGGCAGCCCATTTATTCCTTTTTCCGGGAGGGAGCTCTTTTCTTCGGTGTTGTTTCGGCTGGTGCATTTTGCGCCATCGTAGCCGGGCTAGAACTTTCTTTCCGGGACCGGGTGGCTTTTTTAGGTTTTTCTTCTGCCGATTGTTGGTGCATGGCCGCTGCCATTACCGAATGGGGTAAAATATTACTGGCAGCTATCTGGGCTTTGGCGGTGAAGGTAGGCACCGCGCGCGCTTCGCCCTTCATCAGGGCCTCGAAACCGCCGGCCGCTACTTCTTCGGCGGTAGCCAGGTTGCCCTGGGCCATTTTACTATTTTCGGCGCCGGCTACTTTAAAGAAATTAGTATCGGTGGCGGGTGGGCAAAGTACCGTAACACTTACGCTCGTGTCTTTTAACTCTTCCTGCAATGCTTCTCCGAAAGACAGAATAAAGGCTTTGGTAGCGCCGTAAACTGCCTGTAAGGGCGCCGGCATAAACGAAGCCACCGAACCCAACTGTAATATTTTACCGGTATTACGACTAAGCATTTCCGGCAAAAATAATTTAGTTAAATGCACCAGGGAAATAACATTCAGGTGAATCATGGCTAGTTCTTTCCGCAAATCAGAATCGCTGAACAGCCCGTATTCGCCAAAGCCAGCGTTATTTACGAGTACTTCTACCTGCCACCTCCGGCGTTGAACCTCGGCAAATATTTCGTCAGGCGCATTATCGCGGGTTAAATCCGCAGCAATGGTATCGATAGGAACATGCTGAAATTCGAGTTCCAGGCGCTCGGCCGCTTCCCGCAGTTTTTGTTCGTGGTGGGCTACCATAATTATATGAAAATGCTCGCGGGCAAAACAGCGCGCCAGTTCGTAACCGATGCCACTCGAAGCACCGGTTATAAGTACAGAAGTTCCGGTTTGATTTTCCATAACATTTAAATATTTTAGGTAAAAGAAAAGCTCCTGCTTTTGGAGCAGGAGCTTAAATTATCTTATTTTTTTACATCTTCTAATTGACTATGCACGATAGCCGCATTTAAAGCGTCGGGTAGGGTAATGCCCTGGGCGGCGTACATCTTGGCCACGAAAGTAGGTAATACCCGTGCATCGCCTTTCATTAAACCTTCATAACCGGCTTTGGCTACATCATCAGCTGCCTGAACTTGTGAGGAGTTGGCAATTTTGCTATTCTCCATGTTAGCTACATCAAAGAAGTTGGTTTCGGTGGGCGGCGGACATAAAATGGTCATGGTGACGCCCGTGTCTTTGATTTCATTCTGCAACGCTTCGGTAAAAGATAATGTAAAGGCTTTGGTACCGGCATATACTGCTAATAACGGATGCGGAATAAAGGAAGCTACGGAGCCTACCTGTAATATTTTACCTGAACGCCGGCTTACCATTTCTCTTAAATAACGTTTGGTTAGCGATACCAAAGCAATCACGTTTAAGTGAATCATGGCTATTTCTTTGTCTAATTCGGTTTGGATAAAATGACCTTTTTCGCCAAACCCAGCATCATTTACTAGATATTCCACTTGTAAGCCTTTATCCTGGACTTCAGAATATAAGCGGTCAGCAGCGCCGTCACGGCTTAAATCTATCGATACAGTTTCTACTCGAATAAGCGGGAATTCGGTGCTGATTTGCTGTGCCGCTTGTAGCAGTTTGTCTTCGTGGTTGGCCACCATAATTACATTATGCCCATCTTTTGCAAAACAACGGGTTAGTTCCAGCCCGATGCCACTGGAGGCACCGGTTATTAAAGCATTTTTACCGGTTTTATTTTCCATATGTTCCTCGTTTTAAAATAAGTATGATTAAATTTTACCCCATTTGCTCGGTAAATGTTCTGATAAATTTTAATTAAAGTAATTAAAGGGAAAGGCTGTTTCTAATAGAAGCCGGGTTTGCAAAAGTGAGGAATTTCGTTTTAGGTTGATATTTTTGCCTTGATTTATTTTTAGTTACCGGCGCTTTATTTACCGGACTTCTTTTTTTAGTTCTTCGGCGTAATAATCGGCTAAGCGGGTTGGTTCGGGCAGTTTGTGTTTGCGGGTCGTTTCAATTGCCAGGCGCGTGGCTGTTTCCAAATCCAGCAGGTGCCCGGCCGATACGAAAACAGGTTTTACTTTCTCTTTTGTGCGCAGGGTATTGGCAATCAGTTCGCCCCGGTGAACGATGGGTGAAAGGCTGCCTTTTTCGGCGGCGGGTAATGTATATTGGCCTACTAATATTTTTTTGGCAACGCCCATGGTTGGCTTTTGCAGCAATACGCCCAGGTAACTCGCAATACCCAGCCGGCGGGGGTGTGAAATGCCGTGTCCGTCTACCATTATTAAATCAGGTTTTGTTTGCAGTTTGTCGTAAGCCAACAGCAGGTTAGGTGCTTCCCGAAAAGCCAGGAACCCTGGTACGTAAGGCATCTGAACGGGAGCATAATTATATT
>JAQBNV010000116.1 GCA_028288395.1 Adhaeribacter sp.
GAGGAAGATAAAGGATTGAAGCTTCTGGAAGATTGGGGTTGCTTTTCATAATAGTTGAATTAGATATAGTTGAATTGATGATAACCATACTAAGAATAAGCGTACTCGGCTTCAAAGCATTTAGATCGAAAAGAAAGAAGATCGAAAAGAAAGAATAGGAAATCAGAAAGATAGAAAAGAAAGGGAAAATATTAAAACTTTAAGGCTTAAGGACTACTAATTGAAGAATCAAATAGAAAGTAAGTAAATGTAAAACGCCTTTGAAGGATACGCCATCAAATAAAAATAAGATTAACTTAAAAAAACCAGCAGCCTTTTTGACTGAGCGATAATTTTTTATAAAGCTGCAGCTTTATAACTGGTTTTTTTTTCATAGGCAAAAATTTGATAGGAGAGATTCTTGAAAAGAACGCTTGAATTAACAAGTTTATATCTGTAAAACCTAATTAATTATTTTTAATTTTATAGTATCCAATCGTGTATTATAACTTTTACAATAAATTTATAAATAGTTTTTTTATAAAATTGTTTAGATTAAGTTGAATGGAAGAAGGTTAAGATTTTATCTTTTATTAGTATAGGTATTACGCATAAGTATGGTTAAACTCTTTTTGAATCTTTAGTAACTTTTTCCGCCAAAAGCATAGCCGCTCTGAATAATCAAATCCTGTCCCATTCAGATCATAAGCTTCTCTGAAATCAATACCGTCAAGTAGGGGAGTGTTTACTAATCTGTGTCAGGTCAGTTTTATTGATTTTTCAAGTGATTTTTTTTCCCGGTCACCAAACATAATGCTCAGCTGAGATAAAGTCAAGTGCCAGTTGTGCAGGGGCATGGTCCATTTCTCCGATAAGCATTGCACCACCAGGTACACCAGTTTAAGCAAAGCGGTATCGGAAGTAAAAGCCCCCTTGGTCGTGGTCCCTTTCCGCACCTGGCGATGGAAGCCCTCCCCCATATTGGTGGTGTAAATGACCTTGCGAATAGCCGCATCATACTTAAAGAAGGTTGACAAATACTCCCGGTTAATATACCAGCCCTGCAGCGGTACCGGATATTTCTTGCCCCATTTCTCGTCCAGCTTGATTAGGTTTTTATAGCCTTCTTCCTGGTTGACTGCCTGATACACCGGTTTTAAACCCGCCATAAACGCCTTCTTGTCTTTTTCGGTAATGCATGAGCAAACTGCTCTAGGCTTTGGTGCACCACTTTAGGTCTGGATTTCAGTTTTGGGAAAGACGGCGGCAATAGCTTCCCGAAAGCCTTTTAAGCCATCGATGCGGGCAATGAGCATGTCCTCCACACCCCGGTTTTTCAGGTCCGTCAGCACCGAGAGCCAGAACGGACCTAAAATGAGATTTTATCTCAGCCAGCTCCTTCGCTCTCCGACAAATGCATACCAATCAGGTCTTTGGTACCTGAAAGGCTTACCCCCAGAATATTATACACCGCCCGAGTGACTACACTGCCGCCCTCGCGGACTTTATAGTGCATGCAATCCAGATACACAAAGGCATACACTGGTTCCAGCGGCCGGTACCGCCACTCGTTCATGGCCGGAATAACTTTGTCGGTGATGGCCGATAAGGTAGCCGCTGAGATGTCCATCTGGTACATCTCTTTGACGTATTTGGTGATGTCCCGGGTGCTCAGACCCAGACCGGAGAGACTGATAATCTTTTCTTCCAGTTCGGTGTTGATAATGAGCTGGCGCTTTGGTAACACCATTGGCTCGAAGCTGCCCGACCGGTCCCTACTGGTTTCCAGTTCAAACTCCCCTGATAGGCTCTTAACCTTCTTGCTGGTCTTGCCGTTTTTGCGGTTGGACTTGCCAGCTGCTTTTTCCTGCTGCAGGTGGGCCTCCAACTCGCCGCCCAAAGTGGCCTCTAAAAAATGCTTGAGTAAGGGCGCAAAAATGCCCTGTTCCCCATTGAGCGGTTTGCCCGCGTATAAACCCCTGATCGCCTCCTGCTTGAAGGCCTCAAAGTCGAATACTTCGTTTTTTTCAATGTCGGGCTGTGAAGTTAAAGTAAATTTTTTCCCTTTCCTTTAACTTGACACAGTTCAGTTTACAGTCTCAAATAGGTATTTTATTTCAATCCAAAGAATCACTTATTATTAATTATTGGGCTAATGGTCCTTTTTATTTAAAAGGGGAGATCAAGAAACAAGTATATCGACCGAATTAATGTTCTGTGTACCCCTTTTGTTCCGGATGAATGTCTAATATTAATAATGCTTCAAAATAATTTTTGGAAGGGTTCCGGATTACAAATCCGGGACTTTATTGGACGAGATTACAAATCCCATTCAGCCTCCTCAAAAATTAAATTGGGGTAACGCTAATATTTGAAATATTTAAAAGCCGTAAAAAATAGTTGGTAGCTGGTCGTATTTTTAAATGGAATGGGCTACTACTGCTCCGGCCAGCTTATCCTGGGTTCGTCCTTCGCTGATTTCGGAACGGATTTTGGGCAGGCTGCCGGGATAATTTTCCTGAATAAAAGTTATCATTTTCTCCCGGACATCGCATCTTAAATCAAAAGCCTCGCCGGAGTTAGCGGCGCTTACCAAAATCCGGAGTTGCAGGGTATGCTCTCTAGACTCGGTAACCTGCAGCAAACACACCCGCTGATCCCAGAGTTTATGATCTGCCACCACCCGGGTAAGTTCGGCCCGGATAGCATCTACCGGAATGCTGTAATCGGTGTATAAAAATACGGTGCCCAAGAGCTGCGAAGTGGTGCGGGTCCAGTTCTGAAAAGGTTTTTCAATAAAATAATTCAGCGGCAAAACCAACCGGCGTTCGTCCCAGATGCGCAACACCACGTAGGTTAAGGTTATTTCTTCCACGCGGCCCCATTCGTCTTCCACCACCAGTACATCGTCTATCCGGATGGGTTGGGTAAAAGCAATCTGGAAGCCAGCCAATAAATTGCTGATGGAACGCTGCGCCGCAAAACCCACAATTACACTCGCAATTCCCGCCGAGGTTATCAGGCCCGTAACAATTTTTCGAACGGTGGCAAAACTCATTAATATCAAACAAATCGCAAAAAATACAATAGAAACTTTTGCCAGCTTCCGGATAAACTGCAGTTGGGTTAACAACCGCCGCTCCCTAAAATTATCTGCTTTGGTAATCTGGTAATGACGCCGGATGAGATCCTGTACCATATTAATGGTTTCTATCAGGCACCAGGAGAATGTGACAATGAGGCTTATTTCTAAAATCCGGCGGAAGATTTCGAAGGGAGCAGCGGGGATTTTAACCAGGGGCAACATAAAAGACAAAACCAGCAAAGGAATAAACCAGGCGCTGGGCTGACTTAAATGTTTAACCATAGTGGTACTGAGCCCAGGTGTTTTTTTCCAGTTATATCTTTTGATTAAACTGAAAAGAACGAACTTAATAGCAATGCCCACTAAAATACTGCCCAAAATAATGCCGGTAGCGGAGATTACCGTTTTAAGCTGCCCCGGCAGGCTATCAAAATATTCCATTGGTTCCGATAAAAAGGTACTGAATTAAAGGCTATAACGCCCTAAATCAAAATGTAGTACATACCTTTAAATAGCAGAAAGGTTATTAATTTTACCTTGATATTTGATTTTAACTGTATTTTTCCTAATAAAATAGGATAAATATTGCAAATTTAACAACCTTTCGGATTCCGTATCCATACTCCTAAACGGCTGATTTTTAGGCGGTAATCTGCACTAAAAATTAAGTAAGTTGTTAAAACATTACCCCATCCTTTAAACTTTACCGGCAGGATGATTTCTATTTTAGAACTTTCGCAAAATTATGAATCATTTTTCTGCGCAAGGGGATTTCAAGTACCTATCCAGCGCTGATTTAGGGTAGGATGAAATAACAGAGGAGTGAAAGTCCTATAATTAATAGATTATTTAAGAATCAACCTGGCTATAGCTGATTCTGATTAGTAGAATATCAAAAGATAAAGTTCTTAAGTTGGATGGTTGTGCCAAAAATATTTATCTAATAAAAGGTTATTGGTAGCCTTTGGCCTGGAGGTTAAATAATTCGGCGTAGCGGCCGTTGCGGGCGAGTAGTTCCTGGTGGGAGCCTAGTTCTACAAACTGACCACTTTCGATAACCAATATTCTATCAGCCATCCGCACGGTGGAAAAGCGGTGGGAAATCAGCACCGCGGTCTTTCCGTGGGTGAGTTCGGCAAAGCGTTGAAATACTTCGTGCTCGGCCCGTGCATCCAAAGCGGCCGTAGGTTCGTCGAGGATCAGCAACTGGGCATCGCGCATATACGCCCGGCCCAAAGCTATTTTCTGCCATTCACCCCCCGACAAATCTACGCCTTTGGCAAACCGGCGGCCGATCATCTGGTTGTAGCCCTCGGGCAATTTATTTATTACCGTATCGGCCAGGCTTTGGGCTGCCGAGGTTTGAATGCGGGTACTGTTGTCTTTTTCTTCGATGCGCCCAACGGCAATATTATGTGCCGCCGTCATCTGAAATTTTACAAAATCCTGAAAAATAACGCCAATGTTTTTCCGCAAATCCACCGGGTTGTATTCCCGCAGGTCGTAGCCATCCAGCAGAATGCGGCCTTCGGTAGGGTCGTAGAGGCGGGCCAGTAATTTTACCAGCGTGGTTTTGCCGGCCCCGTTTTCGCCTACCAGCGCCAGCTTCTCGCCGGCCTGCAAGGTGAAGTTAAGGTACCGGATGGCCCACTTTCCGGCGTTGCCGTATTTAAATCCTACATTTTCGAACTGGAACCCTTCCCGGATAGGATTGGGAAAAGCCCGGGCATTGGGCTTGGGTAATATATTGGGTTTAATGGCAAAAAAGCCAAAGAAATCCTGCAGGTACAGCGCCCCTTCGGCAATACTCGAAAAACGGTTCAGAATACTTTCCAGGAGTCCGCGCATGCGCGCGAAAGAGCCGGCATAAAAGGTAAGATCACCGATAGAAATTTGGCCGTTTACCGTCCGGATAATAATAAACAGGTAAGCGCTGTAATAACCGGCGCTACCCAGGGCGGCAAAAAGGCTGCCCCAACTGGCCCGCCGCACGGCCAAGCGGCGGTTGTCGTGGTAAAAACGGTCGGATAATTCGCGGAAGCGATCGATGAGAAAACCGGACAGGCCAAATATTTTAATTTCTTTTGCTGTTTCGTCGCTGGCGCCGGTCAGGCGCAGGTAATCCAGCTCCCGGCGTTCGGGCGTCCAGCCGTGTACCAGCGAATAACTCCGTTCGTTAAAATGCGATTCGCCCAAAAAAGCCGGTATAACCGCAATTATCAGCAGCACGATGAGCCAGGGGTTAAAAGTCAGCAAGCCGACAGCCAGAAAAACCATCGTAATGGCATCCTGCATTTGCCCCAATACCTGCGACATTAAAACGCTGCGGCTGAGGGTTTGGCGGCGGGCCCGTTCGAGTTTGTCGTAGAAATTAGCGTCCTCGAATTGGTCTAGATCTAAAGTGGCGGCATGTTCCATTAACCGGACCGAAGTGCTATTGGCCAGGAGGTCACCGAGCAGGCTATCGAGCAAGGCGGCCCCGCGGTTTAACAAATCCGAAAATATGGCCAACCCGAATTCTATTAAAATCAAGGTAAATAAATGCGAATGGCTGTACTGGACGGTATGCTGGTTAAGGAAAATAACTTCGTCAATTATCAGGCGGGCTACCTGCAGCATGGCCAGCGGAATAGCCGCCCGCACGACCCGCACTACTATACTGCCGAGGGTCATGGCGCGGTTGGTTTCCCAAATCAGTTTCAGGAAAGCCGGTATATTTTTGAGGGCATTAAAGCGTTCTTTTACCGATAGCGGCGGTTTGCCGGCAGCCGGGGCTGGTTTGCTCAAGTTAAATAATCTTGTCCAGAAAGACATGGAAGGCGTTGCTATTTTAAGTAGTTGATAAGTTCTAAGTTATAGGTTGTACTTTAATATTACTTTCATTTTCAGAAGTTCAGGATAAGAAAACGTTATGCTTTCTGCTATTCTGCTACTCAGTAAAAGTACATAAAAAGGTTTAACGGATTTAATCAGCCACAGATGGTATGTTTCTGTTGCCGAGAACTACCGCTAAGCTGGCCGAAAGTTAAGGGTAAACCGAACAAGGGGCATAAAGTTAATTAAGTCAGGGTTTAGTTGATTTAATATGTTAAATAAAGACGAATATTTTGATTTAACTTATTTCAAAAACCGGTACTTATTTAAAAGGTAAAAGGACTACGGTGCCGGTTTAACCAGTTCGGGGAAAGAGAATCAACCTATATTGCCCCTTTATTGCACGCGAGGTTTTTAGGCCGCCATTTATATGGTGTTATTAACTATCAGGCACGTATTTTCAGAAGCGTTCAGAAAGAATAATACCAACGGGGACGCCGCGGCGAAAATAATTGTTAGAATATAAAATAATTAACCGGAAATTTACCCGGTTTCATTCCTAAACGTAAATTCTTAAATGAAAAAACAGTTTGCCCAGCAATTATATGCTGCCCATGCGCAGGCCAGTAATTCGGTACCCAAATCGGCTATCTGCCGTTTTATGGAAGATACCCTGCAGTTGCTGTTTCCAGAACTGGCCGAACAAAAGTTTAATTCTGAGAAAGATATACTGTTGCACCTGGATTTACTGGAGCAGAATTTAATAAAAATATTAGCCGGTATGCCTTTGCCCCAGCACATGGTTCCCTCTTTACTGGCCAAAAACTTTATCGGGCAGTTGCCGGTTATTTACGAGCTCCTTTTAAAAGATGCCGAAGCCATTGCCAACGAAGATCCGGCCGCCCAGAACATAGACGAGGTCATCCGGACCTATCCGGGTTTTCTGGCTATTGCTACCCACCGGCTGGCCCACGCTTTGCATCTGCTGCAAGTCCCTTTGCTGCCCCGCATCATGTCCGAATCGGCGCACAACAAAACCGGAATTGATATTCACCCGGGCGCCCGCATCGGCTCTTATTTCTGCATCGACCACGGTACGGGCATTGTAATAGGAGAGACTACGGTAATCGGCAATTATGTAAAAATATACCAGGGAGTAACCTTGGGGGCCATGAGTGTGGCCAAAGAAATGGCCCATATAAAACGCCATCCCACCATCGAAGATTACGTGGTGATTTACGCCGGTGCCACCATCTTGGGAGGCAATACCGTGGTGGGCAGCAACAGCGTTATCGGGGGCAATGTGTGGCTAACCGAAAGTGTGCCGCCTTATTCCCGTTTATACCACAAAGCTCAAATCCGGGTCAGCCGCAGCGAAGACCCCGAAGACAGCATTGTGTTTAGTATTTAGCTGTTGGTTAGTTATTAGTGATTAGTAATTAGCGATTAGCTATTAGTATTTAGCTGTTGGTTGTTAACCTGCTTTATCCATAAACATTACATTGTCGTAAGTGATTTTGGAAGGGTTGTTCTAAAAAAATTAATTTGAAAGGAAGCGTTGAAATCTTTTTCTTAAAAAGGAGATCTAATAATACCAGTTAGAATGAAGAACCTTCCATAGCTGATAATATAAATCACCTGTCCTTCCGGAGGAATCTTCTGCTTAGAGGGCGTTACAGGCAAATAACAGGCTTGGTTTATTACCTGTTTTCCCAACTCACGCAGAAGATTCTTAACAGAATGACTGGTAAGGAAAGCTATCTGTTGCGCTGCTATGGAACAATAAATTTACTATTTGGTATAAATGAATAGAAGAACTACCGGAAAACTAACCACTAAAGACTTGCACCATATATTTAACTAAATGAAATATAATAATATATTAGAAACCATTGGCAAAACCCCGGTGGTACGCCTGAATAAATTATTCCCGCAAGACGTAGAAGTTTGGGTAAAATTAGAGCGGGCAAATCCGGGAGGCAGCATCAAAGATCGGATTGCCTTGTCGATGATAGAAGATGCCGAAGCAAAAGGCCTGCTGACGCCCGACAGTATTATAATTGAACCCACTTCGGGAAATACCGGGGTTGGATTGGCCATGGTAGCGGCCGTAAAAGGTTATAAACTGGTTTTGGTTATGCCCGAATCCATGTCGCTGGAACGCCGCCGGCTCATGATTGCTTTTGGTGCCACCCTGGAGCTAACATCCCGCGATAAAGGAATGCGGGGCGCCATCGACCGGGCCCACGAAATGCTGCAGGAATTACCTAATACCTGGATGCCCATGCAGTTTGAAAATGAAGCCAATACGCGCATTCACGAAGAAACCACTGCCCGCGAAATATTGGAAGATTTCCCCGAAGGCTTCGATTACCATATTACCGGCGTGGGTACCGGCGGCCACCTGAGCGGCATAGGCCATATAATGAAAGTTAAATTCCCGAACCTGAAAACCTTTGCCGTAGAACCTGCTTTGTCGCCGGTAATAAGCGGGGGCGCGCCGGGTCCGCATCCCATCCAGGGCATTGGCGCCGGTTTTATTCCGGCCATCCTCGATATGTCGGTCGTAACCGGTACCATTCAGGTTTCGCAGCAGGAGTCTTTTGAATATACCCGCCGCGCGGCGCGCGAAGAAGGAATATTTGTTGGGATTTCGTCGGGGGCATCGCTGGCAGCTGTAGCCAAAAAGATACCCGA
>JAQBNV010000126.1 GCA_028288395.1 Adhaeribacter sp.
CCAACCGGATGGGATTATTTACCGACTCGGACAATACATCGAGGTATACCCGCTCTTTTGTACGGAAGGGTCTTACATTATACATAATACCCATAAAAAGCAGAAAGGCTTCCAGCGCCAGGAACGGCCACGAGATATAATAAGCCAGGGTCAGGCCAATGGCTACAAGGAAAAAATATTCGGAATACACGTAAAGTGGGTTCAGTACACTTACCACCGCTGTTCTTTTTTTCTTCTCCGGATGAAACCGGTCAAATTCAGCGTCCAGGTATTCGTTGATAACGTAGTTGGCTGAGGCAATTAAACAGGTACTAACAATACCTACTACTATTTTGAGAAAAAGATCCAGATCTAAAGACGTATCATAAACCAGAAAAGCGAAAAGCATACCTGGTAACATGAAAATGTTTTTGAACCAATGGTCCGGCCGCATAATAGTGATGTATTCTTTAAAACCGGCCGGTTTTAAAATTAATTCTTGCTCAGCAGTTCCCGGATTGGGCAACCCGGAATTAGGTAGAGTAGATGCCTGATTCATAAATATTTGGTTTAAGGGATGATGTTAATTCGTTTTGCAGGTTCGTATAAAAATCAAACTGGTCAAAAGGCTTTTTGTCTACTATGCGGTAAGGCATTTTTGCCCGGATAGCGCATTCGCCATCTAATTCCGGACGGTCACCGATAAATAAACAGGCCTGAGGCGCCAACTGCAGCTTTTCGGCAATATATAACAGGCCTTTGGGATCGGGTTTCAAGCGGTCAATTTCCGGATCAGTAGAACTTACAATCAAATCGGCCGGTAAGCCCATGGCTTTTAGTTTGTCGTGGGCTTTATAATCTGAATAAATAGCTATTTTAATACCGTTTTGTTTTAAAACTTCAAAAAAAGATTGGGTACCCGGGTAAGTGCAACTGGCTAAATAGCGGTTGGGATAATTAAATATCCATTGGTCCACTACCTTTTTTATTTTGGCAACCTCATAGTTTCCGCGTTGGGCGCACCATAAGTACTGGGCATTTTCTAAATCCGGACCAGCATCTCCGGGTCTTTTTTCGCGCTCCTGCCGGAAATGCTGCAGCAGCAACATTTCTTTAAGCCGCCAGGGTCGCACCGCATAATACGCCAGCAAAGCAAACAGCATCTTTTTCCGGAGCTTCGATTGGGTGTAAAGGGTGCCATCCACATCAAATATTACGGCTTTAATCTCTTTCCAATCCACGCGCAATGCTTTCAAAATTTGCTTTTAAGTTTAATTTTTTTGTCAAAAATAGACATATTATTACTAATCTAACAATATAATTAAGTTTTTTATAAGATTCGCCTAATTTTTACTATTTAAATTTCATCTATAAACGTTAAGTTTAAGAATTTGTTTGCAAACATAGCAATATTAATATATATTATATATTTTTACGACAAAAAAGTTAATATTTATACTCCCTTTAATCAATACAGGAAGCAATCATTCAGATAATATTTAAGTTTATTGCTGCCTGTCGGACTTAAATAGCGGTTATGCCTAAGCGAGTGGTTTCGGGTTGAGGCTTAATTTTTACCTAGCGACTTATCTTTATTAGAACTTAGGTCCAGATATTGCCGGCAAGTTATCAGTGCAGACGACCAGCTAGTATGCCCTGAACCAGTTTACTTAGTGTGCGTAATTCCAGTTAATATTGATTTTTACTTGTGCTATATTCAACTTTTTTTAATAATTTGTATCATTGAAAAGTTTCGCCTTATATTCCAAACCTAATTTTCTTGTTACAGACACCACTATCGCCGCACCGAGAATTGGCAGCACCGGCCCCACCTATCCCCTACTGTTGATAATTCTATTGGTGCTTGGTATTTTCCTGCGGGTATTTCATTGGCTGGATAACCGGTCTTTGTGGATAGATGAAATTTACCTGGCTACCAGTTTAATTAAAATGAATTTTAAGGAGTTATTAGCGCCTTATTTAGATTACGAACAAAAAGCGCCGGTTGGCTTTTTGTGGCTGGTAAGGGCTTGCGTGCTGCTCTTTGGTAAAAACGAAATGGCCTTGCGCCTGGTACCGCTATTAACCGGTATTGGTTCGCTGTTCCTGTTTTTACCGGTAGCCCGCTACTTTTTAAACCCCCTGGGGGTGGTGGTTGCCCTGGGTATTCTGGCCTTGGCCCCGCCGCTGTTATACCACGCCGTAGAAATAAAACAATACGGCTTTGAGTTGTTTGCGGCTATTTTGGTAATGTACCTCTACACCCGTTATCATACCCGCCGGGATTATGGCTCGCTGTTGCGGTGGGGCATCGCGGGTGCCGCAGTTATCTGGTTTTCCTATACCTCTATCTTTTTGTTAGCCGGTATGGCCGGGGGTATCGGGTTATATTATCTGCTCAAAAAAGAGTGGCCGGCACTCTTCTGCTCGCTTATCCCATTTACGATGTGGATGGTAAGCTTTGCCGTTAACTATTTCCTGTTTACCTACCAGCACGCCGGGTCGGAGTGGTTACTGATTTGGTTTAGAACGTATGCTGGTTTTATGCCTTTCCCGCCTACTTCTGTTGCTGATTTGGGCTGGTTTGTACAAAAATTATTTTCTACCATTCACTATCCGCTGGGCTTATCGTGGTATAGCCTTCATTTCGAATATAATGCTTTACTGCGAATCTTGCTGCGGATGGCGCTGTTGCCTATTCTTTTTCTGGCGGTTGGGTTATACGGCTATTTTAAGCACGATAAAAAAGTTTTCCTGGTAATGGTGCTGCCGGTAGGGTTACACCTGTTCGCTTCGGGACTGGAGATGTATCCTTTCTTCGACCGGCTGACGGTATACCTGGCACCTTTGCTTATCCTGATTATTGCGCGCGGTTGCGAACAGGTAGTAAGCTTATTCCCGGCACGACAACGGTTTTGGCGTTATGTATTGCCCATTTTGTTGCTGGCGGGGCCGCTGGTAAACTCGGGGCGGCAGGTGGCCAATCCGGCCTTATTCGGCGATTACAAAAAGTCATATCAGCGTGAAGCCTTGCTTTACATCAATGATCATTATAAGCCCGGCGATGTTGTTTATGTTTACTGGAATAACTACCCGGCCTATAACTTTTATAAAAATGCTTATGGGTTAAAGTTTGATGCCCTACTAGGCAGAGATGTACGGGATGTTTCTAAAAATCACGAAGAATATTTTAACAACCTGCAACCCGATTTGGCAGCCTTAGCGGGTAAAAGCCGGGTTTGGGTAACTTATAATACCTTTGCCATGAACAAAATAGGCGATATTGAAGGGCAACCGGCCTGGTACTACCAAGACAAACTTAAAACCTTGCAAATGATACAGGCGACGTTTGATGCGATGGGCAAAAAGTTAGACAGCTATAAAGCAACCGATATGCAGGTAAACCTGTACGACATGACGGCGAAATAAACCACTTTCCGACTTTCTGATTTATCTACCAGTAGAGTAGCCTCCTCTTCGGAATATAAAACAGTTTTAAAAGATTAATATTCTGGTCAGATGAAAGCCCCTGGTTGTTTTGGCAAACCAACCAGGGGCTTTACTTTTATTCCTGCTACTTTACCCAGGTTAATATTTATTTGGATCTTATATTTATTAATATAGACCAGTTTAGCCTTTGAATACGAAGAGCTTTTTGGTGACGAAATTAAAAATGGCGACGATGCCAATGGCCAGAATCTTACTTGTTTTGGGCTCCAGCAGCAGGTGTTCTACAAACAGCCAAATCAGAATAGAGTTAAGAATTACGCCTATTCCGGAGAACACCATAAAGGCGATAAACTCTACCCGCGACGAATACTTACCACTGCTAAAAACCCACTTTTTGGAGATGTAATAATTTAACAAAATAGCGAATGAGGTCGATACAAAACCCGCCATTAAATAATTAACCTTAAAGTAATCGTTTAACAGAATAAATAAAGCCAGGTCGAATATGGCGCTCACCACGCCTACTATCAAAAAACGGACAATCTGAACTACTTCTTTTTGCTTACTCAGGCTCGAATAAGTGTTTTTCATTGAGTATATTTAATTTTTGCATTAGTCACCTTATACTGATATTCCTGGCAGGCTGTTCTAAAGCTTTCTTTTGCGCATTTAAAATAATAGGCTAGGCCGACCTTACCTGGCCGTTTCCCTGCACCAGCCATTTGTAGCTGGTCAGTTCTTCCAAACCCATCGGGCCCCGGGCGTGCAGCTTTTGGGTACTGATGCCAATTTCGGCGCCCAGGCCAAACTGCGCCCCATCGGTAAAAGCCGTAGACGTGTTGGCATAAACGGCGGCGGCATCTACACTGTTCAGAAATTTCTGAATATTAGCGGCATCTTCCGAAATAATGGCTTCACTGTGTTTAGAACTATAGTTGGCAATGTGTTCCAGGGCCGCATCCAAATTTTCTACGGTTTTCAAAGCCATTTTCAGCGCTAAGAATTCGGTGCCGAAATGTTCTTCCTGCGCGGGTTTTAATAATTCGGCCGGATAAGCGCCTTGCAGGGCCGCAAAAGCCGGCGCATCGGCGTAAATTTCTACCTGTTTGTCGGCTAAGGGAGCGGCCAGGGCCGGCAAATCCGGTAAGCGGTTCTGGTGCACCAACAGGCAATCTAAGGCGTTGCAAACGCTTACGCGGCGCGTTTTGGCGTTGGCCACAATGGCCTGGCCTTTCGTTAAATCAGCGGATTCATCGAAGTAAGTGTGCACAATGCCAGCCCCGGTTTCAATGACGGGTATCTTGGCATTTTGTCGCACAAAATCAATTAAAGCCTGGCTGCCGCGCGGAATCAGCACATCTACGTACCCGATGGCCTGGAGCAGCGCTTCGGTGGCCTGGCGATCGGGCGGAAGCAAAGCCACCACCGCGGGGTTTAAGTTATGCTGCGCCAGAACCTGGTGAATGACCGAAATAATGGCCGCATTGGAATCTGCCGCATCGCTGCCGCCTTTTAAAATGCAGGCGTTGCCGGTTTTAAGACAAAGCGAAAACACATCGAACGTAACGTTGGGCCGGGCTTCGTAAATAATGCCTATCACGCCAAGTGGCACCGAAACTTTAGAAATCTGCAGGCCGTTGGGTAGTTCTTTTTCCAGCAATATTTTGCCCAGCGGGGAGGTTAAGCGCGCCACATTCCGGATATCTTCGGTAATAGCAGTGAGGCGGCTGGCGGTTAACTGCAGGCGGTCGTATTTCGGATCGGTTGGGTCCATGCGGGCCAGGTCTTTCTGGTTTTCGGCGAGCAGAAAAGGGGTTTGGGCAACGGCCGCAGCCGCGAGATCTTCCAGAACGGCATTTACCTGTTCGGGCTTTAATAAACCCAGTCCCCGGCTGGCTTTTTGGGTACCCTCGAATATATGCTTTAAATCCATGATTAATTTATGTCGGCGTTTAAGAATAAATAGTCGTAATGCACCAGCGGCTTCTGGTTTTGGTGGCCAATCCGTTCGCGTGCTTTATCGGAGCCGTATTCGGCAATGCCCTGGCCCACCAGTTTGTTTTGTTCGTCTACTATTTTAATAATATCTCCCTTCTGAAACTCGCCTGTTATCTTAACAATGCCCACCGGCAACAGGCTGGTAGCTTTAGGGGCGGTAAGCGCCACTTTGGCGCCTTCGTTTATCTGCACCGTCCCTTTGGCGGCACCCTCAGCGTGGGCAATCCATTTCTTTTTACCCGAGGCCGTTTTATTAGGTACAAAACGGGTATTTATTTCTGTTTCGTTTAAAACTTTAGAAAGAATATCCGGGGTTTTGCCGTTGGCAATATGCACCGCAATGCCCAACTGCGCTACTTTATGAGCCATGTGGCATTTGGTTATCATGCCGCCCCGGCCAAACTGCGACCGTTGGGTGCTCACAAATGAAGAAAAACCGGTTGTTTCCTGGCCAATTTCCCGGATTACTTCGGAACTGGGGTCTTTGGGGTCGCCGTTGTAAATGCCGTTTACGTTGCTTAAAATCAGCAGGGCATCGGCATCCAGCATGGTCGCGATGAGCCCGGCCAGTTCGTCGTTGTCGGTAAACATTAATTCGGTTACTGAAATTACATCGTTCTCGTTTACAATGGGAATAATATTGTTTTGCAGCAAAGCCCCAAAGCAGTTTTTCATGTTCAGGTAATGCACCCGGTCGCGGAAATCTTCTTTGGTTACGAGTACCTGCGCGCAAATCAGGTCGTGCTGGCTCAGCAGTTCGGAGTAGGTATTAATAAGCTTTACCTGGCCCACCGAAGCCAGTAATTGCCGGCTGGTTACCGCATCCGCCTTTTCCGAAATCCGGATCAGGCTGCGGCCCGACGCCACAGCGCCCGACGAAACCACAATTACTTCTTTGCCTGCTTTTTTAAGGGCCGCAATTTGCGCCACCAGGTGCTCCATCCGGGCCAGATCGGGCATACCGTTGTCCTGGGTAAGCACGTTTGAGCCAATTTTTACAACAATTCTTTTGTAGGCCAGCGCCATTGCTTCGTTGCTAATTTTGAAAAGGCAATTTTAAGGCTTTATTAGGAATATTGCACCAGCAGATTGCTAAATTGCCGCCGATGTGCTTATTTTTAACGGTTTAACCTCGCCGGCAACGCTTTTGCCAGAATAAAATGCTTTCACCAGAAATAATCCACCACAGCAAATTATTGTCCGAATCGTTTGCGGCCGTTACGGGCCAATATTTATTACCGGACCAGCTGAGCCCGGCCGAACTAGCCCAACAATTATACGAAGCTCCGTTTGTACTGCTCGCGCACGGCACCCAACCCGATCCTATTTTTAATTATGCTAATAACACTGCCCAACGCTTATGGGAAATGGACTGGCCGCAGTTTACCCAATTGCCGTCGCGGCTTTCTGCCGAGCCCGTCGCGGTGGCCGAGCGGGAAGCCATGCTGGCCGAAGCAAAACGCAAAGGCTATATTTCGGATTATAACGGCGTGCGGATTTCGAGCACCGGCCGCCGGTTTATCATAAAAGACGCCATTCTCTGGAATATTTACGACAGTGCCGGTACTTACCAGGGCCAGGCAGCAACTTTTAAAGAGTGGGAATATTTGTAAAATATTGGTTAGCACACTGCTCGCGCCAGTTTAGCGAAGCGTAACTGGTGTGTAAAAATGAAAGAAAGTCTTCGACTTCCGGAAATTGGAAACTTCCCCTCATCAATAGACACCAGTTACCCTTCGCTAAACTGGCACTAGTAGTTGTGATAGAAGAGAACGGAAATCAAGCTGAAAATATTAAATTGCACCATAGCCGTTGGTAATAATCTTACCCGGAATAAATTTCAGCAGGCGTAGGCGTATAAAATGCAACGGGACAATATAGCGGCATTCAAATCGGTTTTTGCCCGTTTCCGACGGCCAGCTAAAAAAGGTACCCGGTGGGTAAGCATGGGCTTGGTTTTGTTCCTGTGCTGCGGGTTAACGTTAGCCTTGCTCAATTATATCTTCCCGCTGCGGATTAACATTACGTATTCGCCGGTTATTATGGCCGCCGACGGCAGCGTGATAAATGCTTTTCTGAGTCGCGACGATAAATGGCGGATGCAACTGGAGCCCGGTGAAATAAATCCGGTCCTGGAAAAGGCGCTGCTGCTGAAAGAAGACAAATATTTTTATTATCACCCGGGCGTAAACCCGGTGGCGCTGGGCCGCGCCCTGGTTAAAATATTGCCCAAAACAAAACGGCCGCCGGCGCCTCTACCATTACCATGCAGGTAGCCCGGCTCCTCTACCCGAAAGAAAGAACTTACTGGCATAAATTAATCGAAATATGGCGGGCGCTGCAACTGGAATGGTATTACTCCAAAGCCGAAATATTACAGCTTTACCTGAACCTTGTGCCGTTTGGCGGGAATATCGAAGGCATCAAAGCGGCTTCGGTGCTGTATTTCCAGCAGTCGCCGCAGCAGTTGAGTTTGACCCAAGCGGTGACTTTGTCGGTTATTCCCAACAAGCCCTCGTCGTTGCGCATTGGCGTCCGGAACGACCAGATTGTGGCTTTCCGGAATAAATGGCTACGGCGTTTTAAAGCCCAAAAGGCTTTTGGGGATAAAGAAATTGAAGATGCCCTGGCCGAGCCGCTGTCCGCTACGCGCGTGGAAGCGCCCCGGATAGCCCCGCATTTTGCTTACCGGCTGTACCGGCAGAACCGCCACCAGGCCACCATTAAAACCAACCTTAACCGCCACATCCAGGAAAAAGTAACGCAACTGACGTATAATTACATGCAGCAGTTGCGCCACAAAAATATTCAGAACGCCTCGGTTATTAT
>JAQBNV010000130.1 GCA_028288395.1 Adhaeribacter sp.
GCCTTGCCCGGCCATTTCAAAACCTACCAGTTTACGGGCTACCCCGGCTTCCTTTTGCTTTATCAGGTTTTCGGCGTTGGTAAAGGATTTAGTGAATTTGGTAATCCAACCCAGGCCGGCTTCCAACGGCGAAGTGGTATCGTCTATATCGTTGCCGTAGAGGCAAAAGCCCATTTCGAGGCGTAAGGTGTCGCGGGCGCCCAAGCCGATTGGTTTGATGCCGTAAGCCGCGCCCGCAGCCATAATTTTATGCCAAACTGCCTCCGCATGCTGGTTAGGCAGGTATATTTCAAATCCGCTTGCCCCCGTATAACCCGTAGCCGAAATAATAACATCGGGGACGCTGGCAAATGCAGCCTTAGCAAAGGAATAATGCGGCATAACCGCTAAGTCGATAGCGGTTAAGGACTGTAAAGTAGCAGTAGCCTTCGGCCCCTGCACTGCAAACAAAGACACCTCGTCCGAAATATTAATTAGTTCGGCTCCGCCGGTATTAAAGCTATTTATCCAGTCCCAATCTTTCTGCACATTAGAGGCGTTCACCACCAGCATATATTCTTCAAAGGCCAGGCAGTACACCAGCAAATCATCTACAATTCCGCCTACGGCGTTGGGGAAGCACGAATATTGCACTTTGCCCGGCGTAAGTTTCGTGGCGTCGTTGGAGGTAACCCGCTGAATCAAATCCAGGGCAGCCGGGCCTTTTACCAAAAATTCGCCCATGTGCGACACATCAAAAATACCAACTGCTTTCCGGACAGTGTGATGTTCGTCAAGGTCGGAAGAATACCGCACGGGCATGTTATAACCGGCAAAAGGCACCATTTTGGCGCCGAGCGCTATGTGCAGGTCGTTCAGGACAACTTTTTTTAATTCCATTAGGCAGGGTTAGAGGCAAAACTGCCGCAAATTTAGTTATTTAATCAGCTTCCGGAAATTGAATATCAGATATATTTCCGCCAACAGGGTACCGGTATCAACCATAAATCAGATTAGCGGGTAAAATATTAAATCCTTATTTTACCTTTGTACTACAACCGCGTGGCGCCGCCAAACCGTTGCTCCGGAAAAGCCTAAACCATGAACGACCTGAAACATGAATTCGAATCGGCTAAAATCAAGCACATTGTTTTTAAATCAAAAGTTAAATCTTACTTATACGGGTCGGACACGCCACTGGAGCCCATCTTAAATTACCGGGAATGCAGTTTTGGCCAATGGATCAATAAGGTGGGTTTAACCCGGTTTCACCATTTACCCGAAATGCATCAGCTGGAAAAGGTACACCGTAATATTCACGAGCATGCCATTCACCTCGTAAATCTAAAAAAATCGGACCACACTGAAATGGCCTTGGCCGGTTTGCCCCAGTTAGAAGTGCTGGCCGAAAATATTGTAACCTTATTGGAAACGATTGAACGCAAAGCAACTGCTGAATGAGGAAGATGGCTTTAGTCCCGGAAAAGTATAAATCTTTATTAACCTGCCCCTGATTAAATAATTTAACTTAAAATTTAGTATTCCCGGGATCTTCCGACATTCATACCTGGCCAAACCGATAGGATAAGCAACCGAATGAAATTATCAACGAAAATATTTGCTGGCTTTGTTATTATTTCCCTCATCTTTTCGGCAATGGCCTATTTTAATTTCCGGCTTTCCGATGATGTTCTGGAGAACAGCCGGTATGTGGCCCAGTCGCAGATCGTAATCCGTAATTCATCGGCTTTGCATCGCAATATTATTGATATGGAAACCGGTTTGCGGGGTTTCTTACTGACCGGTAACGAAGAATTTCTGGAGCCCTATTATCAGGCAAAAAAACAGATACCGGGCATGTTTAATGAACTGGAGAATTTAATAAAAGAATCGCCGGTACAACGCATGGCGCTAGCCCAGGCCCGTACCATTCATGACCGGTGGCGGCAAAATTTTGCCGAAAAATTAATAGCCGAAAAAAGGGCGAACAATAAAGGCAGTAATCTGGGTCTGCAAGGGCTAAGCAGTGCGTTGGATGTGATCAATTTAAAAGGTAAACGGATGACCGATGATATCCGCCAGTTGTTCCGGGGATTTAACGCTATTGAATATAAAATACGTGATGCCCGCCGGACCATACTGGACAATAGCATCGCCCGGACCCGGCAAGTATCAACGGTGCTGACTGTTATTTCGATTTTACTGGGTTTAAGCTGGGCTTATTATATTTCCCGCCTTATTTCCCGCCGTATCATGACCATGGTAGGCCTGTCCAATAAATTATCGGAGGGTAATTACAAAATTCAGATTGAGGATAAAACCAACGATGAACTGAGCTACTTGTCTTTATCGCTGAATAAAATGGCGGCTACCATCCACCGCACCATTGCCGAACTCGAAACAAAAAACAAAGAACTTGACCAGTTTGCGTATGTGGTGTCGCATGATTTAAAAGCGCCGCTGCGGGGCATCGAAAATGCATCGCGCTGGATAGAAGAAGATATGGGCAATGATTTACCGCTAAATATTCAGGAATACCTGATGATGATGCGGATACGCGTACACCGCATGGAGAACCTGATTAACGGCATTCTGGCGCTTTCTAAAATTGGACGGGTAAAAGAAGTGCAGGAAGTAGTAGACGTACAGCTATTATTAATTGAAACCATTGATATGCTAGCCCCGCCTCCGGAAATGGAAATTAGGATTATTTCGGACATGCCGGTTTTAAATACGGCTAGGGTACCCTTGCAGCAAGTATTCGCCAACCTGCTGAGTAACGCAATAAAATACCACAATAAACCCCACGGCCACATCAGCGTGAGCTGCCGCCCGGAAGAACAATATTATACATTTTCCGTTACGGATGATGGACCGGGTATTGATCCGGACTATCATGATCGTATATTTGTCATCTTTCAGACCTTGCGGGAACGGGACGCAGTAGAGAGTACCGGGGTAGGTTTAGCTATTGTTAAAAAAATTGTGGAAGGGCAAGGAGGTACTATTAAAATAATATCAGCGGAAGGAGCTGGCGCTACTTTTACTTTTACCTGGCCCAAAAACAGTACCAGTCAAAAATAAATTTCACGATCACAGCTATTACATTATGAATTCAGAGGCAAGTATTTTATTGGTTGAAGACGATTATTTGGATATAAGAAACGTAGAGCGGGAGCTGAAAAAGATAAACGTAAACTTACCTTTACACATTGCCCGCAATGGCCGCGAAGCGCTGGAAATGCTTCGCGGCGAAGGCTCCCCCCCCATAAACCCCTTGCCCAAGGTAGTTATGCTGGACATTAATATGCCCAAGATGAATGGTATTGAATTTTTGACCGAAGTTCGGAAAGATCCGATTTTACGGGATTTAAACGTATTTATCATGACCACTTCCAACGAAGACTCCGACCGGTTCGCGGCCAAAAACCTGAATGTAAGTGGCTACATCGAAAAACCTTTAACTTTTGATACTTTCGGTGGGAAGAACGGTTCGACCATTGATAGCTTTAGTTTATTCCTGGATTTACTTAAAATGAAATAAGCCTATCTGATTTTATAACAAAAAAAGCCTGCTTTTCAGCAGGCTTTTTTTGTTAACAGAAGCCTTAGACAACCATTGCGGCCGAAACAGGTAAGTTCTCCGGGCTTAGCGGTAATGCTTCGTCGGGCAGTAACCGGAAAGTTAAGCGGTGGTAAGGCGACGTGCCGTGCACCCGGATGGCAGCCCGGTGTTTGGTG
>JAQBNV010000149.1 GCA_028288395.1 Adhaeribacter sp.
TTTTAATATTAAGTAAGATAAATAAGGCTTGGCAGTATAACTTAGTTTTTAAACCCAGGCTATCTACTACATCAATAGCCGGGGTTTTGAGCTAAATTAGCGTTAAGCGAGCGTTCGGTGGCCGGAATGGGATAAAGCCTTTTGTTTGGGTCTTTATCGGTTTTAAATCCGTATGGTTGCTCAAACTGGCCAAACCGGATCAGGTCATTCCGGCGCCAGCCTTCCCAGGCCAGTTCCCGGGCCCGTTCTTCCAGCAAGCCCGGCAGGTCAATATCTGCTACCAAGGGGGCATTTACCCGCGCCCGAATTTTATTAACCAGTACCACCGGTGTTTGCAATTCTCCACCCACGGCGGTAGCCGTAGCGCCCCGTAAAATAGCTTCTGCTTTCATCAACAGGATATCGGCTAGCCGGAATACCGGCAAATCGTTGTTCTGGTTCCGGTCGGTGCTGGAGTTTTGATCCGGCGCGTATTTAATAGAACGTACCCCGTAAGCCTGGCTCAATATATCGTTCCCAATATCCATAGAAGCTTCGTTTTCCAAAATCAGGTTCGGGAATATTTCCAGGTGCCAGGCCACTTTCGCCGTCGGGTTTGCTCCTTTGTAATCTTTATCCAGCCCTACATTAGTGGTATTGATAATAACAGGACTGCCATCTGTATTATACTGCTTACCCACCAGCCACTGATTATTCCGGATATCGTTTGGCAGATTAAATTTATTAAAATATTGCGGCAAGGTCATCAGGCTGCTGCTGGGCGTAAACGGAATCCGGTATTTCTGCTGCAGGGCGTAATGCATGGCGTAACGGGTAAACTGATTGCCT
The DNA here is from genome assembly GCA_028288395.1 of Adhaeribacter sp. Lineage (GTDB taxonomy): Bacteria > Bacteroidota > Bacteroidia > Cytophagales > Hymenobacteraceae > Adhaeribacter. Next base: position 829 of record JAQBNV010000149.1, read on the forward strand.
TTAATCAGGTTGCCATCATACACCGCCGCAAATATCGTTTCCGAAATACCGGGTCCGTTATCGGGAGCAAACATCGAGAAATAATCGGTGATAAGGGTATATTTATTCTTAGACAAAATACCGTCGGCCATGGCTACCGCTTCGGTATACATGGGTTTGCCAATATAATATTCAGCGTTCAGGTACAGTTTGGTAAGCAGCGCCAGGGCCACAAATTTATTTGGCCGGCCGTAGGTCAGGGCGCCAGTGGTTTCGCTCAAATCATTTACCGATTCTTTTAGTTCGGCATCGATAAAGGCGAAAACTTCAGCGCGGGGAGCCGTGCTTGGCAAATCGGTATTACCAAAGGTTTTAATGATGGGCACATTGCCAAAATTATCCATCATAAAATAATAAAACAAAGCCCGCATGGTTCTCACCTGCGCAATCGATTCGGTCCGGGAAGCACTGGGTGCCGATCCTTCAAATATTTGTAATACCCGGTTGGCCGTATTGATGCCGCCGAATCCCCACTCCCAGATAGCCCGTACAGTCGGATGATCGGGATTCCAGGTATGCTTGTGCAGAAAGCGGTACTGGCCGCCGTCGTCCCAGTTACCGGCCCGGGCCGGAATAATGGCCGCATCGGTGGAGAGTTCCTGCAAACGCCAGTAGTTAATGGCATAATTAGAACTGAACTGGGAATAAAGAGGGCCCGTAGCCGCAATGTACTGGTCCTGGGTAGAAGGAAAGTTGGCTGGTGTTAACTCCGACTCTATGTCTACATCTAAATCAGTGCAGGCAGGCAGTAAAGCGGTAAAGAAAATGATAGCGCTTAAAAATATATTCTTTTTCATGTGGCTGCTTTTTTTATAATTAGAAGCTAACGTTTACCCCCAGCAGGAAGGACCGGGTTTTGGGATAGAAATTCCGGTTGTCGATGCCAGGCTCGATACCGCCGAGCGATATTTCCGGGTCGATGCCCATGTAATCGGTAATGGTAAACAGGTTGGTGCCGGTAACATATACCCGTAAATTTTTGAAGGTATTGCGGGCCGAAGAGAAGGTATACCCCAATGAGGCATTATCCATGCGCAGGTACGATCCGCTTTCCAGGAAACGATCCGAAACAAAGTAGGCATTAAAATCTTTCGTGGATTCGCCGAGGGTAAAGGTGGGCACATTCCGGATTTGCGCGGCGGCCGGATTATTCAGGTTAGCCAAAGTCGCATTCAGAATTTTATTACCATATACGCCCCGCAGGAAAAAATTCAAGTCGAAGTTGCCGTATTTAAAGCTGTTATTCAGGCCGTACAGTAACTTGGGTTGGGCATCACCGGCAATGGCAAAGTCCAGGGAAGTAGGGGCTGTGGTAACAGTACCGTCGGCTTTCTGGTACTGCGATACGCCCTGATCGTTTTTACCCAGGTAATGCCAGATATTAAAAGTACCCAGGGGCGTGCCTTCCCGGATAATCTGGGAAGTATTACCGGATTGTCCCTGGCCCCCTACCTGGGCAGTCTTTATTTCGGTTAAGTTAAATTTTTCGTTCGACAAGGTCACAATTTTATTTTTATTGTGGGCCACGTTAAAAGACGTCCGCCAACTGAATTTACCCCGGTCGATTGGTACAGCGTTTAACTGTAACTCCACCCCTTTGTTGCTCATTTCGCCTACGTTGGCAATTAAAGTATTTACAAAATACTGAGTGGTAGATACCGGGTAGTTCCAAATAAGGTCGGAGGTGTTTTTGTCGTAGTAATCAATGGCGCCACCCAGGCGGCCATTCAGTACCGAAAAATCTATCCCGAAATTAGCCATCGCGGTCCGCTCCCATTTCAAATCCGGATTCTGGTTTTGGGTAGGCCCTATAGAATTAGTCAGTTGTCCGTTGTAATAAAAGTAACCCGTAGAACCAAACCGGGTGGTAGCAATCATCGGGTCGAAGCCCAGGGAGTTACCCGTAACGCCATAACCTACCCGTAATTTAAGATCGTTCAGGAAACTAAAGCCTTTCATAAATTCTTCCTGGGTCAGGCGCCAGCCCGCCGAAAAAGCCGGGAATAAACCCCAGCGGTTATTCGTACCAAAAGCCGATGATCCGTCCTGCCGCAGGGAAGCCTGGAACAAATATTTTTCGTTGAAGGAATAATTTACGCGGCCATAAAACGAAATGAGGCGCAGGGTTTGAATAGTAGTATTGCCGTAGTTAGGCACAAAACCTGGCCGAGGACTCGATAGGCCCAGGTTATTATACGTTAAAATATCGGAGGTAAAGCCCTGGCTGGATGTCTGAAAACCCTCTCCGGTCCGATCCTCCTGCCACGAATAGCCGGCCAGTAAACCCAGGTTATGTTTATCAAACGTTTTATCGAAGTTAAAATAAGATTCCAGCACTTTACGCGTATTGGAGTAGGAGTTGCGGGTGGCCACCCCGCCGGCATTCTGGGCCAGAGCCGATAAGCGACCGTAGTAGATATTGCGATTAATTTGTTCGTCCTGCGAAGCCAGGCTCAGGGTATATTTAAGACCCGGCAGCAGGGTAACTTCAGCGATGCCATTGGCCAGCAGTGTTTTTATTTTGGCGTCGTTTTCGTTATTATCAATAAGCGAAACCGGGTTAAATACGCCGTTTACATAATCTTCGCGGTAAGCGCCGGTTTTATCTTTAATTAAAAAAGTAGGCATAAAATTCAGCATGTTGCTCAGTACCTCCACCGGGAAAGTTTTCTGGTTGGTGATACTGTTACTGATTGAAATGGTGAGTTTTAATTTATCTTTGAAGGCTTGTTGCTCTACCCGTCCCCGCAGAATTAAACGATCCAGCGAAGAACCTTTGATAATGCCCTGGTTCTCTAAATAATTAACGCTGGCATCGTAACTGGTTTTACCAGTGTTGGCCATCAGCGAGATGTTGTGGTTGTGCGAGATCCCGGTGCGGCTTACTTCTTTCTGCCAATCCGTACTGGCACCATCGTCGCGGTTAGCCGTTTTATTATTCGCCGTCAAAAAAGTCCGCAATTCCTCTGCCGACAACATGTCTATCTGGTTCGAAATATTTTCTACCGCCGCGTAGCCGTTGTAAGAAAGTACGGGTTCCCCTTGTTTGGCCCGGCGGGTGGTTACAATTATTACCCCGTTGGCCGCCCGGGAGCCGTAAATAGCCGTAGCCGAAGCATCTTTTAATACATCAATCGAAACAATATCGTTCGGTGCCACTACCTGGATAGATGCGCCCGGCACCCCATCAATCACGTAAAAGGGCTCTTGGGCGGCACCGGTCCGCAAGGTAGAAGGACCTCTCAAAATAATAGAAGCATTGGCATTGGGGTCGCCGCTGCGGGTTACGTTTAACCCCGCCACCTTGCCCTGCAATAACTGATCAGGGGCGTTGTTGACCCCGG
>JAQBNV010000162.1 GCA_028288395.1 Adhaeribacter sp.
AAATTAAAAGAAATGGTGCGGGCCTCGCTAATGGTTTGGCTAACCAGGTTACGCAGTTCATCCAGGTTCTGCCGGGCAGTATCGGTGTCGGTTACCGAGTCGCCTATTTTCTCGATGCCAAATTTAAGCGCCGTTAGCATCTGGCCCAGGCCGTCGTGAATCTCCAGGGCCACCCGTTTGCGTTCTTCTTCCTGGCCTTCTATCAAATACGCCGACCGGCGTTTCTGTTCGTTTAGTTGCTGCCGGTATTTTTCGTCGGTGGCCTGCAGCAGGGCGGCCCGGGTTTCTTCTAAAGATATATTTACCCTAACCAGTTCATCGTTAATTTTCTGTGTCCGCTGCTCCGAAGCGATGAGCAACCCAATGGTACGCTGAATCTGCTGCACCGCCGGCCGGAATATAAATATACCCTCCAGGAGCAGAATGGCCAGGGTCGCCATTAAAAATATAACTTCGGTCTGTTGCGAGGCATTAACCCGCCGTTTTGCTTCGGCATCGTACTGAAAAACAATTTTGTCCATGCCCAACAGGTAAGGCCGTTCGTTTTTAAGAATAATCCGGATGCTGTTTGATATTAGAGGTGGTGCCGGGGCCGGATCGGGATGACTATGATAATATTTACTTACGGCGGTGGCATTGGTGTAAATAGCCCGGAACTGCGGGGTAACCGCTGCAAACATGGCGCGGGTGGTATCGGTGTTGTTTACCGGTGTCCGGATATAAGACAGATAACCGTTTTGCAAACCTGTGTCGCTTTTTTTCCATAAGGCCAGCGCTGCATCCAGGTCAGCCAGATAAGTAGGTACATGCAGGCTGTCGTGGTGCCCGGCAAGCAATAAAACCGTTTTGCTTATTTTCTGGCTAAGCATGCGCTGCCGGCCGGCAATATTTACCACCCGCGAGTCGCCGGATTGGCTTTCGAGCGAACGCTGTACCAAATATTGTCCGCCGACTGCTAGCAGCGCCACTGCCGAGAGAGCCAGCAAGTACAAGCGGGTAATTTTTGGGGCAATATGCAGGTCAGCCAAGTGGTTCATACAAAAGATTCAAAATATTGCGGTTGGTAGCAATGGCTTTTTAGCTGGTAATTACAGCAACTGCCCTTGGGAACCCTAAAATATTCTTTACAAAGCATCTGTTTTTAACCTCTAAGATTATCACTTTCAAAGGATTTTATAAAACTTGATAAATAATATTTATTTTGTAAAGTTACCTTATAATTTAAGTGATTTTTAGTTTTAAATATATTTTGTATGATTTTATAACCAAAAATGTAAGGGTGAATTGGTTAGTTAAGTAATATTGTTCTAAATATGGTTAAAATACCAGGTGTTTGTTTTGGCTTTAAAGAATATTAATAAAGTGCTGTAGGGTAGACGAGTTGGTAATAAAGGGGGAATAAAGTAGCACCTTAAAATGCATAAAAAAACCCTGGAAGAGCGGCAACTCTTCCAGGGCAACAATTAAAGGTTCATTTTAAATTATTTCTAACTTAAAACTATTCAATAAGTAAAATATGTTGCGCAATCAACTTTCCGCGACGCTAATACTAAGGAGGTTGCGTTGGATTTGCTTATGCACAACTTATGGTTGCGGGCTAGTGGCGTAGCCGTTTAGAATGCCACCCTCAACTGTGATTTTAAATACCCAAGAGGCAACCACCACATTTTCTTTTTTCCATCGACTCGTTTATTATTCTGTACGGGTATGAAGGCAGGCTGCGGCCGGTATCCACCGCATTCATTACCTGCTTTTTGGTATTACAATTCAGCTATTATTTTCTTTGGTCTTAAACCTGGCTTAAGTATAAGTATAAATTAAAACCTTATTTTTGCCTTGGTTAAATATCTGGAATTCTAAATTTAAATTTATACAATGAGCTTATTAGTAATTGGGTCGGTAGCTTTCGATGCGCTGGAAACGCCTTTTGGTAAAACCGACAAAATCGTAGGTGGCGCGGCTTCCTATATTTCCTTGTCGTCGTCGTACTTCGTAAAGCCAGTAAACCTGGTAGCCGTAGTGGGTGGCGATTTTCCTAAGTCCGATATTGCTGGATTTCAGGAGCACGGCGTAGATACCACCGGTTTGCAGATAAAAGAAAACGAAAAGTCTTTTTTCTGGTCTGGCCGGTATTCCAACGACATGAACAGCCGGGAAACCCTGGTAACCGAGCTGAACGTGTTAGCCGATTTTGACCCGATTATTCCCGAAGCGTACCAGAACTGCGAGTACCTGATGTTGGGTAACCTGGCCCCCCAGGTGCAGCGCACCGTAATCGAGCGGCTGCAAAACCGCCCCAAACTGATTGTAATGGATACCATGAATTTCTGGATGGATATTGCTTACGATGAGTTAGTAAAGACAATTGCCCTGGTAGATGTGCTGTCGATTAACGACGACGAAGCCCGGCAGTTATCAAATGAATATTCGCTGATAAAAGCGGCCCGCAAAATAATGGCCATGGGCCCTAAATACCTGATTATTAAAAAAGGCGAGCATGGCGCGCTGCTTTTTGGCCAGAACGAAATATTTTATGCCCCGGCCCTTCCCCTGGAAGATGTTTTTGACCCAACCGGTGCTGGCGATACTTTTGCCGGTGGTTTTATCGGGTATCTGGCCAAAGCAGGGGATCTAAGCTTTAACAACATGAAGACTGCCGTTATCCACGGTTCAGCTATGGCATCTTTCTGCGTCGAGAAATTTGGTACCGAGCGATTGGTTAACTTAGGCCAGGCTGAAATAGATGCCCGGGTACAGATGTTTGCAGATTTGGTGCGTTTTTAAAGCTTTAAATTTATACAAAAAAGCCTGTCGGATATTTTCCGGCAGGCTTTTTTTATTTTCTGGCAGTTGGTTTTAGTTGTTGGGGTAGGTATGTTAAAAATTTGTTCCTGAAGTTGCATGGTAACAACAATCTTTGGAATAGGATTATACCTAAAAACAGGTTTAAATGGAATAGGCTAAGGTTTTAAAAAATCTTTAAATAATTACAAATTAAGATGAACTAAAATTTAGCTCATTCCATTTACTAACCAATAGCAGCAGACCCCGGAATTCTTAAGTAGAAATATTCCGTTGCAGGTGATTAAGCATAAGGTTTGCACCCGGAGAGAAAACTCTAAACCTAAATATACTTAATGAAAACTGGTACATTTTTTCCTGAATCAAAGCTGTTTTCCTTTTTCTCTTTCCTGCTCTTTTGTTTATTGCCATTGCTGGCTCCGGCTCAATTAATTGGCAAATATGAATTCACCGGTGTTTCTACACTGGAAACCCAAAATAACTTTTCGGAAGTAACTACCCAACCTTATTACGCTGTTTTTAGTCCATTTAAGAGAACAGTTGTACAATGGTGGCGCGGTGATAACGTTTATAACTCGCGGGAATGGGGTAAAACAATTGCAGATGAGCGGTTTGTTGAATTTTCTGTTACAGCTAAAGCTGGTTACGCCTTATTGTTAACCTCCCTTAGTTTTGATAATTATCGCACCGAAACAGGCCCGGTTAACGTGCGAATTGCTCATAATGCGAACGGTGGCTTTAATGGAGCATCGTTTACTTTTTTACCTGCTATTTCGGATGTATCCAAAACTACCTGGGATTTTGATGACATCGTTACACCCGTGGGTGGTTCTGTTACTTTCCGGATTTATGGTTATGACGCCAGTAGTTACCTGGGTGCCTTTCGGGTAGACAACGTAAGTTTATTTGGCAGCGCTATTCCCCAGGTGAAGGTGAATGAATTTCATTATGCCAATACCGCGGTTACCAAAACCGGATTTGTAGAAATTGCCGTTCCGAAGTATTTTACGGGTCTGAGTAATGTGCAAATGGCCTTGTATAATAGCACTGGTAATGTTTATAGTACTTTCTATTTAAGTAGTTTTAAATCCACTGACCTTGGTACTGATCCGGATGAGAAATTATATTACCTAGATATTCCGGCAGGGTTAGCGGAAGGACAGGGCGCCTTTTGTATTTATGCTGGGAATCATGTTATTCAATTACTGTCTTATGGCGGTGCCTTTACGGCGATGTCAGGACCGGCAGCCGGTTTGAAAAGCCAGGATGTGAATATAACAGAAACAGCAGTAGACGGACCGGAGAACTCACTTTATCTGGCCTTGAAGAATAATCCGCATTTTGCTCCGGGCACTTGGGGTAAAGGTGCTGATAACAGCAATACCAAAGGCCTCCCCAACACCGAAAATGAGGTACTGCCGGTTGAACTTCTTTATTTCCGGGTTCAGGCAAACCCCAAAGAAGTTAGTTTAAATTGGGCTACCGCCACGGAAAAGAACAACGAGCAGTTTGTGGTTGAAAGAAGCCACCGCGAAGTTGCTGATTTCCGGCCATTGGGCACCATCAAAGGGCATGGCAATACAACCACCCAGCAGCAATATCAGTTTACAGACCGGAAACCAGTGCCCGGCACCAGTTACTATCGCTTAAAACAAATTGATGCGGATGGCACGATCTCGTATTCACCCACTATAGCCGTTAATGTTAAAATTGCCGAAGAGGTAGTTAGCCTTTATCCCAATCCGGCGGCCAGTTTACTTCATGTAAACCTGGGTAATAACAACGCTTACCAGGCTATTGATCTAAAGATTATAAATACGATGGGTAAAGTTGTTTACCAGCAATCAGCCACTAACCTTGGCCGCAATATTCTAAGCGTTCCGGTTTCAGGCCTGCCAGCAGGTACCTATTATCTTATTCTGATAAAAGATGGTGCCCAGAAAAGCACTGCCTTTTTGAAAAGGTAAATTTATACTTTCGTCATTTCTAAGTAGCCTGCTATTTTCGGAAACCGGGTAAAAACAAAAGCACGCTGGATAAGTGCTTTTGTTTTTACCCGGTTTTATTTTTTCTTTAACCCGGCACCTGAAATTAATAGAAAAAGAATTAAAGAAGATCAATATTTAAAAGCTGGTCACCCACCCGCTTCGTGTTCCAGAATCTTTATATGATGATTAAAACAGGAGCCATTGTTGTTGGCTTTCGTCGTTAATTCCTTAATAAATATATTTTAAATAATTTATCCTTTATGCAACCGCTGCCGTATGTTCAAAATTGCTTCTGAATTTTAAGATTTAAGTATTTTTTGAGTTGTAATTACCACGATTATAAGGCTTAAAACAATTGTATATTCAAATATTAGTTAAATTCGCGCCATTCTTTTCGTTTCCTATTTATCCTTTATGAGAATAAAAAAAGCAGTAATTACCGCCGCGGCCCGGGGCGAAAGACTTTATCCGGTTGCCGATACGGTGCAAAAGGCCATGTTGCCCGTGGTGGATATTGATGGTTTGCATAAACCCGTTATCCAGATAATTTGCGAAGAGGCTTTTGCCAGCGGCATCGAAGAAATATGCGTGGTTTGCGCGCCCGGCGATGGCCCCCGCTACCAGGAGGCTTTTGCTTCCCTGCGTGATAATCTGCTGAAATCTTATAAAGGCGTACAATGGACCCGCGAAGAAGCCGATAAAATTGATCACTTAACCAGCCGCATCCAGTTTGTAGAACAAGCGGAGCCGCAAGGATACGGACATGCGGTTTACAGCGCCCGGACTTTTATAAACAACGAGCCGTTTCTGCTCCTACTGGGCGATTACCTGTACGTGAGTAATCTGCGGGGCAAACGTTGTGCGGCCCAATTAATAGAGAAGGCGGTGCAGGAAAACTGTTCGGTTTCGGCGGTTAATCCTACGATAGAGCACCAGATTACCCGTTACGGCACTTTAACCGGTAAACACTTGCCCAACCAGCCCGGCGTGTACCAGATAGATAAAATAATTGAAAAGCCATCGTTGAGCGTGGCAGAACTGGAACTCCAAACCCCTGGTTTGCGCCTGGGTTATTACCTGTGTTTTTTTGGTATGCACGTTTTAATGCCGGCCGTATTCGACATCCTGGAAAAAGAAATTACCACCGGCAACGAGAATATTCAGCTAACCCCCGCCTTACAGGAAATGGCTTCTTCCGATAAATACCTGGCCCTGGAGGTAAAAGGTACCCGTTACGACCTGAGTAAAAAGTTTGGCATGTTGCAGGCCCAGGTGGCCCTGGGTTTAGCCGGGCAGGCCCACGACGAAACCTTAACCACCTTGGTAGAGCTGCTGGCCGAAGCAAATCTCCGTCAACTGAACTAAATAAAATGGTGCCGCCAAAAGCAGTCTGCCAAGGAGCAGGGCTGCCTTTGCTTCGGCATGTTTAAGAAATAAGGCTGCATGAATATTTTTATCAATACCATTACCTCTCCCGACCCGGCAATTCGTAATCGTTCCTTTTACGAAATGAGCCGTCCTTTGTCTTCGGCAGCGTTATTTAAAGACCTGCAGGAACTCGATGATTTTCGGAAGACTACACCTAATTTGTATGAGAAGGTGCGGGCGATTCTTTTCCTGTATGCCGGCTATCGCTTCTCCCTGATGGAGGCCCGCGACATTCCGGCAACCGGTAAAATTCCTTATGCTGGTTTCGAAGATTTATTAGGTCGCCGTTTTGAACAGGCCATTGCGGGTTTTTTGCAGGAAATAAAGCTGCACGGCCCCAACGCCAGTTTATTTAGCGGCCTGGCCGATAGCTATCACCACCTTTCTTTCCAGATTCTGGCCGACCAGGTGCGCAAAAGCGTGCGGTCGAGTAAAGGCAATCAGTGGATGTTCCGGGTAGGGCACCAGGACGAGCACCCCATTAAAATTCACCAGAAGCTTCTCCGTCGCCCCGAAAACAGCTTGTTTTACCCCGTGTTGGAAGAACAAACTTCGGTACGGATGGACCTGACCCACAGTGGCTGGTCCGATATTTTCTTTTTGGGAATGGATTATCCCGAAGGTGCCCGGGTTATTAATATTTCGATTGATTTAGGCGTCTTTGGCCGCGACAAGGAAATTAAACCGCCCCTGCAAACCTACGTGCGGGTAATCGATGAACCGGTCCTGCGCCTTACCAGCATCGACCTGAATACCACGAAAGATATTAGGGACCTGGCTGATTTATTTAATTTCGGGAAC
>JAQBNV010000165.1 GCA_028288395.1 Adhaeribacter sp.
ATTTAAGGTCCTATTTGGGTATGGAAATGGAAAAGGCTATACTAAATCAAAAACGCCGCCTTATTCAAAATATTGAAGACCGGCTTAGAAAGCTTAATCAAACCAAATAAAAATGAACCGTTAAACAAGTATAACCCGCCTACTAATATATTATTAAAAGTTTAAGTATTTGATAAACCTTTATTGCGTTTTAATTAAAAATCATGCTGCTGCTGCTGCTGCTTATAGCATTTCTGTGCATTTCCTTTTTATAGATAAGGGCAGGATGCGAAATATGGGACAATGGCAAATGCGATTATTCTTATTGCAGTAATCATTGGCTACGCACCACCCAGGTATCATAGCGAATATTAGAATGATCCTAAAACTGGTTTGCAACAGGCAACTTATACCAAATCGCATGAACAAGGTGCCATACTGCATGTAACTTAAAGCCGATAGGTTTTGAAACCTACCGGGTTTTCTTCACTTTTTAGGTCAACTTAACGGAAGATAGTAAATATGAAATGGTATTATTTCCAAAATTCCGAGCTAACAGAAACCGAAATCCAACATCTACCCGAGCCTGTTCAAAAACACCTTCGTTTTACAGGTTCTATTGGTAAACCCTAAGTGAATAATTTCAAAATGGAATTTACTGCTTATATAAATTCTGGTGAGTCATTTCATCCGCTTCAGATTTACTCACCGAATTGCGCACCAGCAGAATGGGCTCAGATGCACAAATTAGCAAGTCTTAAAAATAAAAAAAGCCTGCAAATCTTTGATTTGCAGGCTTTTTGGTGTTAATACGAGTGGAGCTGCAGGGAGTCGAACCCTGGTCCAGACAAGGAAACTGTCGCGCTTTCTACATGCTTAGTTGCCGTTGGGTTTTCGAGCACATCAAGGTCGGCACCAGACCTGTTAATGTACCTTAGGTGCTTTAGCTTTGCAATTGCGCCACACCTTCGCAAAAGCTATCCGTTCATTTCGATGCCCCGAACTCAGCCGCGGAGCGGAGAAGCAGCTGCGGGACAATGACTATTGCTTAATACCTAGATTAAGCAGCCATAGCGTAGTTAGACTCGCCGATTGTTGTTTGAATGACTTTTTAACAGGAGATCCATTCAACTCCCGACATGCTTACACGCAGCCTGCTCAAGCTTTCAATTCCGGTCAGCCCCGGATTTGTACGTGTACTAAATAAACAGCTCAGGGGTTAGAAAAATTCATTTCTTAGCCACTTTGCTACCCCAAAGATACAGCTTACCGCTATCAGTTACCAGTAAATCATTACCATTTTTAGTTTAAATATTTCAACCGGTTAAGATTCAATCACATACACGAACCGGCAACATTTAACTTTTAACCTTTCACTCCTTTCCGTATCTTTGTAAAAGGATGGAAAATTTTGTTGTTTCAGCGCGTAAATACCGGCCAGCTACATTTGACAGTGTGGTGGGCCAGCACCATATTACCACTACGCTTAAAAATGCTATTACCAGCAACCACCTGGCGCAAGCTTTTTTGTTTTGCGGCCCTCGGGGCGTTGGTAAAACCACGTGTGCCCGTATTCTGGCCAAAACCATAAATTGCCAGAACCTGACACCGCAAACCGAAGCCTGTGACGAATGTGAATCGTGCCGGAGCTTCAACAATAATGCCTCCTTTAATGTGCACGAGCTCGATGCGGCTTCTAACAACTCCGTGGAAGACATCCGGAGCCTGGTAGAGCAGGTACGTTACGCCCCGCAAACCGGCAAATACAAAATATATATTATAGATGAGGTGCACATGCTCTCTAACTCGGCGTTTAATGCTTTCCTGAAAACGCTGGAAGAGCCCCCCTCCTATGCCATATTTATTCTGGCTACCACCGAGCGGCACAAAATTATTCCTACCATCCTGTCGCGGTGTCAGATATTCGACTTTAACCGCATCCAAATTGCGGATATGGTAAAGCACCTGCGCAATATTGCGGGCAAAGAAGAAATTAAAGCCGAAGACGATGCGCTGCACCTGATTTCGCAGAAAGCCGATGGCGCTTTGCGGGATGCCTTGTCTATCTTCGACCAGATGGTAACCTTCTCAGGTAATAATATTACTTACAAAGAAACGGTTGCCAACCTGCACATCCTCGATTATGATTATTATTTTAAATTAACCGATTTTCTGCTAACCCAGGACATTTCCGGCACCTTGCTGCTGTTTGATGATATTCTGAAAAACGGTTTTGATGCGCACAATTTTATTACGGGTATAGGGGAGCATTTCCGGAGCCTGCTGGTTAGTAAAGACAACGTAACGGTACAGTTGCTACAGGTTTCCGAAAATATTAAAGCCCGCTACGCCCAGCAGGCCAACGAAACTTCGCTGTCTTTTCTGCTCTCGGGCCTGAATGTGGTGAGCGGTTGCGATGCTAACTTTAAAAACAGCAAAAACCAGCGGCTGCACGTAGAGCTCTGCCTGCTAAAACTGGCCCACCTGAACCAGGCCGTCAATTTTGCCAAAGACTTCTCCCTAAACGGAGACGTCAAAAAAAAAACTAGTGTAAATCCGGTCGGGGAAAATAGCACCAGTGAAAACCAAACCGCTACCCAGTTGGTATTGGGTTCGAACCCAAACGGGATCACCAATGGCAATAGCCAGGAAGTGAACTCTACGGCCAATGGGGTTACCTTAAACCATCCTGCTCCTGCCCCACCCACCGTACTACCGCCTGTTACGTCGCCTACGGCTATTAATAATATGCCGCCGGTGCCTCTAGTCGATTTTCCGGTAGTGGAAGAACCTTTGCCATCGCGCCCGCCCGAGCGCAACGTGCCCTTACCCGGCAATAAAAAAATGGTAAAGATGCCGAGCCTGAAAGATATCCAGGCCCAGTTAAACAACCCCACCACGAACCAGCAAACGACAACGGCCAATTCGGAAGAAATGATTGCCACCGGACCAGCCACAGCCGTGAGCCCGGAAGCTTTTCAGGCGGCCTGGCGCGAGCTAACCATGCAGAAAAGAATTGAAGGCAAAATGCTGGAATATATTATTCTGGACCGCCCGGTTACGCTGGATGAAAAACAGGAAATATTATTGCAACTGGAAAATCCGGTGCAGGTAGACCAGTTTAATGAGTTTCGGGCCGATTTTCTGGCAGCTCTGCGCCAGCGCTTGCGCAACAACCGCCTGAATGTGCGCCTGGAAGTAATTGAACAGCTGCAAGGCCGAAAACTCTATACTTCGCAGGATAAATTTAATTACCTCTCGGAAAAGCACCCCATTTTGCCGGAACTAAAAAAACGACTGGGCCTCGATACTGATTTCTAACAACCCGGCCGAGCAGTTTAAAGGCAACAATGGCAAGCTTGCTGTAATTTTTTAGCGCTCTTCTTCAGGGCTTTGTTCAGGGCCATCTCTTGATCAGAAGCGTTGTAGTAGGTTCTGCCGCCTTTTTTACCCGGTAACTCCAGGTACCGTATGGTGGTTGAAGTAGCAAGTTTATATATTAGTTTCCGGTCTTTGGTAGCATAAAGTTCTAAAAACAATTTGGCTTTGCTGCCCTCCTTTTCCGGTTCATAAATTTTCTGCTGACGCGCCAGGCTTTTTACCTCTTCGGCGCTTACCCACTCGTGAATATTGCCGTCCTGGAGTTCGCTTACTGCCCAAATCAGGTAATAATTATAACCCAAGCGTTGCATTGCTGCCAGGTTGCTGGTGTCATTTTTTGCATTAATCTGGTGCGCCAGCAGATCAAATTCCTCTTCCCGGGCGTAAGCCAGATTTAAGTTTGTCTGTTTATAATGGGATTTTAATTTCTGATACATCCCGTAAGACTGGTGCGGTGAAATACCTTTCGCTTCGGCCACCAAAATCTTTTCGCCAGCGGAAAGCGCTTGCTGGCATCCACCCGGCGCCACTACGTATTTGGTTTGGATACACCCGGTGCAAAACAGGCTGAGAAACAGACCAAACTTAACTTTTGTATAAAAGGCCATTATGTATTTTTAATATCAGAAACCAGCGTAATAACAAAATTTCCTGCTCCGCTCCTTAGCAAATAATTTTCGGTGATAC
>JAQBNV010000181.1 GCA_028288395.1 Adhaeribacter sp.
CTCATCCGCCCCAGACCAAAGGCTTTGTACCGCTCAAGTGGCGCTGGATAAGTGAGCGGGGTATTGGTATGTTCAACTTCTTTAGAAGGCTCGACAAAGACCATGAAAAAACTACTAACAGCGTAGAGCTTGGATTTTGTGGTACAATGGCCAGGTTAATTTAAATCATCTATGTTGATAGACACTAACTTATAAAGTAAACGCGCTCTTAAAAGAAATAAAATAGAAGCAGAAAATATTTCAGGTCTTTTGTAAATTATAGAACTCAATTTTATACATTACGGCACCTGAAATAAAATAATTCTTTAAAAGAGTGTTTTATTGTAAATTTTACATTCCTTAAATATTGAAGCAATATTGTTAAAAAATGTAAGATTAATTTAGATTGTGGTTGTTAATTTAACATGTATCTGGTATATTTATTCGATTAATAAAAATAAGCATTCTTTTTTAACTGGCTTTTTTAAAAAAAGTCATTTTTTTAATTTTTGTTACGGGTACGTACACGAGTATTTACTTGCGAAATTCGTAATAGCTATTTTTGGGAAATGAATCTATAATCTTTTTTTGTCAGGTTCCGGGTACGTACACGATATGCTAGTTGTATACTCTTAATTATAACCAAACTATGAATTAAAAGACTTCTTTTTAAAAGGCACCTTATTCTTATGCCGCAATGTATTGGGTATTCCCGCCAGAATAATATTGTTTTCAATTTGTTAAAAGATATACACCATTTATTTAAACCGATAAAAGATGAAAAATTACTACCAACAGGTAAAAATTAACTTTCCGGCGACCCGGAAATTTTTGCTTCCTGATTCAGCAAAACCGGCCTCCATGTCTATGCGCAGCTTATTGATTTTTTTGGTTGCTATTTTTTTGATATTCACGGGTGTGCATTCTTTTGCCGCAATACGGATAAAACAAGTAATTACCGGCCGGATAACCGATGGCGATACCAAAGAGCCTTTACCAGGGGTAAATATTATGATTAAAGGTACCAGTACGGGAACGGCAACAGATGCTAATGGCAATTATTCGTTGGAAGCAGTGGGGTCAGAAGCAGTATTGGTGGTAAGTTTTGTGGGTTATCTTAAAAAAGAAATTCCGATTAAAAACCAAACTATTATTCATGTGAGCCTGATGCCGGATTTGGCGCAGCTAAACGAAGTGGTGGTAATTGGGTACGGTACGGCGAAGAAAAGTGATTTAACGGGCTCCGTGGCACGGTTAGATGCCGAAACTTTTAAGACTCAGCCTTTAACCCAGGTCACCGATATGTTAACCGGTACTGTGGCAGGCTTTTCCGGAAACCAGAATACTTCGGCAGCAGGCGGGAGTTCTATGGAAATAAGGGGTCCTAATTCTTTAAACGCTGCTTCCGACCCCATGATAGTATTGGATAATGCCATTTATAATGGTAGTATCAGCGATATCAATCCGTCGGATATTGCCACCATCGATATTTTGAAAGATGCCAGTTCGGCGGCCGTTTACGGGGCACGTGCGGCCTCGGGCGTAATTATCATCACGACTAAAAAAGGCGCTTCGGGCCAAACGACTGTTAATTTCTCTACTAAAATAGGTGTAACCCAGGCCGCTAACGCTTTTAAGTCCTTCGATGGGGAGGGTTACTTGGATTACCGGCGCGATGTTTTGCGGGCTATGGTACCCGGAAACCCCGGTTATTATTTTCATAACCCCAATGCTTTGCCCGCGGGAGTAACCCTGGACCAGTGGCGGCGCGCTAGTAATAACCCGGAACCTGATAATACTTTGGAATGGCTGAGCCGCCTGCGTTTTTTTCCGACGGAGATAGAAAACTACCAGGCAGGTAAAACCGTGGATTGGTACGACAAAGTGATGCAAAGTGGTTTCCGCCAGAACTACGATGTAAGTGTAGCCGGTGGAACCGATAAAGTTAAATATTACTGGTCGGGCGGGTACGATAATAACCAAGGTGTGATTGTGGGTGATAAATTCTCCGCATTCCGGACACGTTTGAATGTAGACTTTGATGTTTCTAAATGGTTAACCTTAGGTATCAATTCTCAATTTGCCGATCGCGATCAAAGTGTGGTACAAGCCGATTTAATCGGCATGCTAAGAACAAGTCCTTACGGATCAGAATACAATAAAAACGGTAATCTGAATTGGTGGCCGGGCGATTACCCTGGTGGCGAGAACCCGCTTATTAATTATTACGGGCAGGATCGGTTAAAAAGGGATTACAGCCTGTTTGCTTCTATTTACGCCCGCCTGAAACTACCATTCGGGTTTGATTATAAGCTGTCGGTGCAGCCCCGCTATCAGTTTGGCAAAGATTATAATTATTGGTCTTCTAAAACTATAATCGGGGGCTCTACACATTCTCAGGGCTACGGTACCCGAAACGAAACTTCAGGTTATGAAAGAATAATCGATAATTTGTTGCATTGGAATAAAGAACTCGGTATTCACAATTTCGACCTGACGCTCTTATATAGTTCGGAGCAGAACCGCACTTTTTATACCCAACTCACCAACGAAACCTTTGTGCCAAATCAGAACCTGGGCTACAACGCCTTGCAGTTTGGCAGTAACCCCTCCTTAAACAACAACGATACCGAGATAACCGGTGATGCCGTGATGGCCCGCTTAAACTACGGTTTATTAAATAAATATCTGTTCACTGCTTCGGTACGCCGCGATGGGTACTCAGCTTTTGGTCAAAAAAATCCCCGGGCTACTTTTCCGGCAGCTGCTTTTGCCTGGCAGGTTTCCGAAGAAGATTTCTTTCAGGTTCCCGTCATTAACCGCCTAAAAGTGCGGCTTTCGTGGGGTGTAAACGGTAACCGGCAGATTGGCGCCTATTCGGCGCTGGCCCAGTTAAATTCCAATATGTACTACGATGGTACTAACGTTCAGGTGGGAGTTTATAATAATACTTTAGCCAACCCGAATCTCGTGTGGGAGAAAACAAAATCAGTTAACCTGGGTGTAGACATGGGCTTGTTCAATAACCGCTTGGATATTAGCTTGGATTACTACGACATGACCACCACTGATTTGCTGATGAACAGATTGTTGCCGCAGATTACCGGTTTTACCAGTATTACCTCTAACCTGGGTGAATTAGGTAACAAAGGTTTTGAACTGACAATGAATACTGTAAACGTAAACCAGCCCAAATTTTCCTGGCGGTCCCACCTTGTTTTTTCTTTAAACCGGAATAAAATCAAAAAACTGTTTGGCGACTACGAAGCGGTTACGATCGACGGAAAAACAGTTAGAAGAGAAGTGCCCGATTATTCGAACGAGTGGTTTCCGGGCCAGGCCATCGACCGCGTCTGGAACTATGAGTTACTGGGGATCTGGCAGCTAGACGAAGCCGCCAATGCCGCAGAATACCGCATGAAACCCGGTGATTTTAAAGCCTTGGATGTAGACGGAAGCCGAGCGTACGAAGCTTTAACAGATAAAAAGTTTATTGGCTACGAGCAACCCCGGTATCGGTTTGGAGTAAGAAATGACTTTAACTTCCTGAAGAATTTTTCAGCTTCCATTTTCGTTCGGGCTGATTTAGGTCATATCGGTGCTTTACCAGAAGCATTACACCAGGGCTCTGAAACCTACGACCGCCGGAATACCTGGGCCTTGCCTTACTGGTCACCGGATAATCCTACAAACGATTACGCTCGCTTAATTGTAAATGAAAATGCTTACGGGGGCGGTATCCGGATTTATAAGTCCCGGTCGTTTGTACGTATCCAGGATTTGTCTTTGTCTTATGCGCTGCCGTCCGATATTGCACCTTTGTTAAAATTGAATAATCTCCGGATCTTCGGTTCGGTGCGTAACCTTTACAGCTTCGATAAGTGGCCTGCATGGGATCCGGAATCCGGCGATACGCCCATGCCCCGCACACTCACCTTTGGATTAGACTTTTCTTTGTAACCGCAAGCATTCGACTAGGGATAAATTAAAATCATTATGAAACGGATATTTAATAGAACGTTAATATTAACCTTATTGCTGCTGGTTCAGCTTTCCTGTAAAAAAGAATGGTTGGAACCTAAACCTCTTTCTTTTTTCGCGCCAGAGAATGTTTATGTAGATGAAGCGGGTTTTCGG
>JAQBNV010000218.1 GCA_028288395.1 Adhaeribacter sp.
CTTTAAAGGTTTTACCATTACAGCCGGCGAAAATGGTGCTATCAACGATAGTTCCGTTGGCCTCAATTTTCTCTGGACTCCTAATTTTGATTCGTTGTGGAGCCCCAAGGTTTGGTTGGCCGCGGCCGGGCAAATATTTTTTACCTTATCAGTAGGGATGGGGTCTATCCAGTGTTATGCATCTTACATGCGATCCAAAGACGATATTGCCCTTAGCGCCATGTCGGCGGGCTGGATGAATGAATTTGTAGAAGTGGTGTTGGGGAGTGCTATCATTATCCCCATTGCGGTAGGATATTTAGGTATAGATAATGTAATAGAACTTACTAAATCCGGAGGGCTGGGTTTAGGCTTCATAACGCTGCCTTATCTCTTTAACCAGTGGGGCGAAGTATTAGGGGCTGTTTCGGGGGTTATGTGGTTTGGTCTTTTATTCTTTGCCGGTATCACTTCTTCGCTTGCCATGGGTACGCCCTGGATGAGTTTTCTGATGGACGAATTTAATTGGAAACGCGAATCAGCGGCTTTGTCGTTTGGGCTGATTGTGCTGGTGCTGGGGATGCCTACTGTCCTGTTTTTTAACTACGGCGTATTCGATGAGTATGACTACTGGGCCGGAACGGTTTCGCTGGTGGTTTTTGCTATGGTAGAAGCCATTTTGTTTGCCTGGGTTTTTGGTATGGACAAAGGCATGCACGAAATTAATTCGGGTTCGGATATTAAGGTGCCCAATATTTACCGGTTTATTATTAAATATATTACGCCAACGTTTATTTTGCTGGTATTTCTGAGTTCGCTGGTAACCCCCAAAGACGGTAACTGGGACGAAGCTTTAAGCGGTAACTGGGTGCTGGACGACAGTTCCATTATCCGGAAATTAACCAATGCCGGTTTAAAAGAGCGAATTGCTACGGCAACCGATGCGGCCAGCAGAACTATCCTCGAAGATACCCTCTTATATGTAAATGCTTCGCGATTGCTCCTGGTATTGGTATTTCTGGCTATTACATTCCTGGTTTATGTTGCGTATAAGAAAAGATTAAAAGAAGGGAAAATATAAGATATGAATCCTTTAGCTTTAACCGTAATGCTGTTCACCATGATCAGCATTACCCTGATTACCATCTATTTTTTTGTTAAAGTATTAAAAGCCCCGCCTAAACCTGAACCGGATTCTTACTCCGAAAACGACGACGAGCCCCGGGTGTAAACGCTTGGTTTTGGTTTGCCCATGAAGCGATTAAAGCAATGGCTGCGCAATTACTTCGGCTTTTCGCAGCGCGAAACCAGTGGTTTTCTATTCCTGCTTTTAATAATGGTGCTGGCAGCGACGGCACCGTTTCTATTTAATTACCTCAGTCGGCCAGCCGCTTATAATCCTTTAAAAGACCAGGTGGCTCTGGATAGCCTGGCGGCCCAACTGGATCGTAACGCCGCTGCCGAAAAGTATGCTGGTAAAGAAGCGACTGGCCGGACTCCCAAAATGCCGGTGCGGTTGCATCCGTTTAACCCCAATACTGCCACTGCCGAAGAATTGATGGAACTTGGGGTAAGCCGGTACGCCGCTGGCAATATTATTAAATACCGGGCCAAAGCCGGTGGCTTCCGGTACAAAGAACAACTAAAACGCATTTACGGCCTGCCCGAAACCCTGTATCAGCAGCTTTATCCCTACATAGACTTACCGGCGCAGCAAACCAGCCGGAGTGAATTTAACCGGCCAGGCCTGCCTGATAACCGGAATTACCCCAACCGCTCCGCTGCCAGGTACGAACGCAAAAGTTACCGCCTGCAGCCATTTGATATTAATACCGCCGATACGACGGAACTGAAAAAAATACGCGGCATTGGCACTAAATTATCGGCCCGCATTATCAATTTCCGGAATAAACTTGGTGGTTTTGCCCACAACGGCCAGCTGACCGAGGTATATGGGTTGTCGCCAGAAGTAGTAGATAGTTTGCGGAAATATACCTTTATTGGCCCGGAATTTACCCCGCGGCCCTTGGCCCTGAACACCGCCACCTTAGACGAGTTGCGGGCGCACCCGTACGTAGGCTTCAACCTGGCCCGATTGATTATTGCCTACCGTACGCAGCACGGTCCCTTTCGCTCCCCCGAAGACATCCGAAATATTAAGCTGGTAAACGAAGAGATATACCAAAAGCTGAAACCTTACCTGGCGCTTTAAATTATTGCATTTTCTGGTAAGCCTCCCCGCCGGCCGACTTCTGCGTATAAAAGGCAATATTTTACTACCTCGGCCTATGTTGCAGTATAAACTGTTTACCGTGTATGTTTTTTTTCAAAATCTTTTCTGCGGTTGCGGTGCCGATAAAAGGCAGGCCGGATTCGAGATTAGGCCGGCAATGTATAAAATTGAGAAAGTAGGGAAAATGGCCAAAGAGGAGGTGTTGGAAAGCTCCGGCCTGGCCTTGGCCGCAGATAATAATTTCTGGACCCATGCCGACGGGGGCAACCCACCGGTGCTGTATAAAGTAAACGAAGCCGGTAAATTACTGCAGACAGTAGAAATTCCCCGCACCAGCAACCTCGATTGGGAAGATCTGGCCCAAGATAAGGAAGGGCATCTGTACATCGGTGATTTCGGCAACAACCAGAATCTGCGGCGCAATCTCCGTATATTCCGGGTAAAAGAAAACCAGGTGAACCAGTTAGATACCATTCAGTTCCATTTCGCCGATCAGGTGGCGTTTCCGCCGGAAAAAGGCAAACGCAGTTTCGATTGCGAAGCCTTTTTTTACCACGACGGGCAGCTTTATTTGTTTTCTAAAAACCGTGGGCGAAATAAAATGGTTAAACAATATAAGGTGCCGGCCCAGCCCGGTTCCTACCAGGCTACCAAAAATGACAGCATCCGGATCCGGAGTATGATTACGGCGGCCGATATTAGTCCGGATGGGAAAACAGTAGCTTTACTCGGGTATGGTGCCATTTACGTATTTGAAGTAAAGGACCAGGATAGTATTTTCAATGGCCGGAGATACTGCATTCCGTTTGGCAAATCGGGTCAGGCCGAAGGGTTGGTATTTATAAATAATGCGGATTTTGTTTTTAGCAACGAGGGCGGTAAAATATTTAAAGCTACGAAGCGAAGGGATTAAATAACTAAAATAAGCTTAGCTATTGCTACCTATATACCCCTAATTAGAAATGGATTTGGCTCTTTAAAATTGACCATTTCCTGAAAAAGAGAGAATTATGAAAGAAACCATCTTAATTACGGCAGCCAACGGTACCGTTGGCAGCGAAACTGTTAAATTACTCGCCGGTACGGATTTTAGAGTTCGGGCGGGGGTGCACTCCCTTATAAAAGGCGAACGTTTCCGGCCCTTGCCCAACGTAGAACTGGTACACCTGGATTTGCACAATCCGGAATTATTAAAAGTAGCCTTAACGGGCGTAACCAAGGTGTTGCTCATTACCCCATTCTCCCAGGATCAGGCCGCACTTGGTAAGTTATTTATTCAGGCGGCCCAGGCAGCGGGTGTCCGGCACCTGGTGCGTCTGTCGGCGAGCGGCGCCGATGCCGAGCCGGGCATCCAGTTGGGTCGTGAACACCGCGAAGTTGAAATATCCCTGCAGGATTCCGGTATTCCCTATACCATTCTGCGACCGGCCGGCTTTATGCAGAATTTTTTACTTAATGCCGAAACCGTCTGCAACCATAACAGCCTGTACCTACCCATTGGCCACGGCAAAATAAGTTATATCGATGCGCGTGATATTGCGGCGGTAGCGGTTGCCGTATTGACCCAAGCCGGGCACGAAAACCAAATTTACGAGCTTACCGGGCCCGAGGCCATTGGTATAAACGATGTTGCGCACGCCCTTACAGTAGCTACCAACCGGGTTATCACTTACGTAGATGTGCCCGAAAATACTGCTGCAACTGCCATGCTACAGCACCACGTGCCTGAATGGATGGTGAATCAGTTGCTGGAATTATACGGGGTTTACAAAGCCGGCTATGCCGAACGAGTTACTGATGCGGTAGAAAAAATTACCGGCCGCCCACCCCGGAATATTGCTAATTTTGCCCAGGATTATCAGAATCATTTTCAACCGGTGTAAAAATTAAGAGCATGTTTAAATTTTGAAGAACCTACTAATCCCGGTCATTCTGGAAGAATCTTCTGCGTAGGTCACGCAGAAGATTCTTCCAGAATGATGCAGGTGAAGGGTATTAAGGGACGTCTTTATTAAAATTATCGGAAATATTCTCTTTCAATAAAGCCCAGGTTTTAAATTTTAAACAAGCTTTAAATTCTTTTTAAACAAAAAGGCTTTCCATTGCGGAAAGCCTTTTTGTTTAAATTAAATAAATACGTTAGTCGTCGTATTCATTATTTTTTCGGTACTGCTGATTGTGGTCGTTCCAACGATCATTCCAGCGGTTGTTCTCATCGTCGTTGTCACGGCGCCCAGACCGGTAGTTGCTTTCGTAGCCTTCCTGCTGGTTGCGGCCCCTCGAATAATCATGCTGGTCGTTAAACTGGTTACCCCCGTTGCGCGAGCGGTAATCATCCGGGCCGGTATTATCGTAGCCTCCCCGGTAGTTAGTCCGGTAACCTTGATCATTGCCGTAAGCCGATCCGTAATTGCTGCCGCCCTGGTTATCCTGGCCGCCCTGTGCACCGCGCCGACTATCAGAGGAGCGGTACTCATCGTTGTAAGAGCCGCCCCGTGAGCCAAAGCCGCCTTGCTGGTTATAGCCGCCTTGCCGGTCCTGCTGGTTGCCATAGCCGTGTTGGTTGCCATAATTATCTTTCCAGTCGCCTCTGCCGCTGCCCCGGTAAGATTCGTGGTGCTGCTGATCATGGTCGGTGCGTCCGTAGCCGCTGCGGTTACCGCCTGGGGTATTGTTGCGGTTCCAGTCCTGATCTTGTTGCCAATGCCAGTCTGATGGTCGGTTCTGATTCCCTCCCTGGTTTCCCGAACGGTTCTGGTTCTGGTCACGTAGACGGTTATTTCCCCATTGGTTATTATGTTCGTTCCGGTTGTTATAATCCGGCGAATTACCATAACCACCCCGGTAGCCGCTTTCCTCGTTAAAATTACTTTGGCCGTAACCCCTGCCGTTCTGGTGGCCGGTATTGCCAAATCCACCCCGGGAGGCTGATTGATAGCCGCTGCCTTCGTTGTCGTAAGGTTCGTAGCCGTAGCCGCCCCGCTGGCCCGACCGGTGCTGACCATAATCCTGGTTTCCCTGGCCGCCTTGACCGTAGCTGCTTGGTCCGTAGTTGCCCTGGTAGCCTGGGTTTTCCTGACCATAATTACCTTGAAACCCCTGGTTGCTGCCATATCCGCCGTACCCGCTGGGTTGATGACCATAACTGCCGCCCTGGTTACCCCAGCCCCCGCGCTGATCCGAATTATAATTATCGTAGTCGTTGTAGCCCTGGTGGCCACTCCGTTGTTCTGATTGGTTAGAGTTGTTTTCCTCTTTGCTGTCTTGGTTGCGGTTATCTTTATTTTCCGCCTTTATATTCTGGTCTCTGTTGGTATGGGAAAGGTCTGAATTTACACCCTGATCTTTCTGGCTTCCGGCACCGGCTGGTTGGTTGGGCGCGTTTGCCTCCATTTTATTATTTGAATCAGCTTTCGGCTGGTTCGTTTTACCGGAAGTTTTGGCAGCACCCGGACCGGCGGCTGACCCCGGTTTATTTGTTGCTTTGCTGGCCGAAGATCCCATTTTTGCAGTACTTGTTCCGGTTTCTTTTTTAAGATTGGTGCTGCTGGGGTCGGTGGCTGAGGAGGTTAAGTTCTTGTTGCCGCTATCTTTATTTAATTGCTGGTTTTCGTTAGGGTTAGATCCCCAGGGGTTAGCTTCCGTGCCACTCTGCGGAGATTTATTTTTTTGTTGATCGCTCTCTGGTTTTTCAGACGTTCCGGACGATTCACCCGAATTTCCGGTTAACATACCGGTAAGCGCTGAGAGGACGCCTTTATTTTCACCGGTATCGTTTTTCTTGTTCTCTTCCATAGATTTATATTTTAGGTAAATAAATGATTAAACCGGCAAGGATGAGGTTCTTGGCGGGTAAAAGCTTAAAAATTTACTAAACAGATACAGAAGATATACGGGGGTTTAATTCCTTATGTTATTGGTAGTTCCGGCAGAACCGATGAAGAGAACCTTCCTTTTTCCGGTAATCATGCCATATTGATAGCGGTTTATACCGGAAAATGAAGCCAATATCGCAAGAGTAAAATGGATGGGCCAAGGCCTGTTTCGGGGCCTTCCCCATTCATCCGGCCCGGAATAGAATTTATCATTAACAAATAGATGTATCTTGACTGGTGCCGGTGGGTTAAAGGTAAAAAGGAAGGAGGACAAGCTAAACGGGAAAGTGATCGGCTAATAACGGCTGCTTACTTAACTGCCCGGGGCCATATTAATTTAATTGGCTGTAACTTATCCATATTTCACCCGCTAAACCAGGCAAATATTGCCTGCGGCTGAAGCAATTACGCATAATTATTCCCAAACACTCCCATTTTAATCAAACTATTTGTAGCTTGTACCCAATATTGTAAAGAGAGGATCAAGGTATTATGTTACAATTTTTAAAATATACGCTGGCCACCATTGTAGGCCTTTTTTTGTTTTTTATCCTGATGACGTTGCTGCTGTTGGGTATTGCCGCCACGGCTACTTCCGAAAAAGAAGTAACGGTAAAAAATAATTCGATTCTGGAGTTGAAACTGGACCGGGAGATTGCCGAACGGGGAGAAAAAGATCCTTTCGAAGGCATGGACATGTTGGGCAGTTTAGGTAACAGCCGGTATGGCCTCGACGAAATAAAAGCTTCTATCCGCCATGCCAAAACCGATGATAATATAAAAGGTATTTACCTGAGCACCGAAATATTAACGGCCGGGATGGCCACCGTTGAAGAAATCCGGAATCAGCTGCTGGATTTTAAGAAGTCAGGTAAATTTATTGTATCCTATAATGATATCTGTTCCGAAAAAGCTTACTATCTCACATCGGTGGCAGATAAACAATTTCTTAATCCGCAGGGGACATTGGAACTGAATGGGTTAAGCTCCGAGATTATGTTCTTTAAAGGTACCCTCGAAAAACTGGATATTCAGCCCGAAATATTTAAGGTTGGCGAATTTAAGAGCGCCGTAGAACCTTTTTTGCTCGATAAAATGAGTGCGCCCAGCCGCCTGCAGGTTACCTCGTTCCTCAACTCCCTGAATAATCATTACCTGCAGAATGTATCAAAAGCAAGAGGCAAATCTTTTGCCGAGATGAAGAAAATTTCGGATTCGATGTTAATCCACTACCCCGAAGATGCTTTGAAATACGGTATGATTACCAACGTGGGTTATTACGACCAGGCTGTAGATTACATGAAGCAGAGAACCGGCCTGAAAAAGACAGATAAATTAAACGTAGTAGAACTAAAAGATTACCGTAAAATAGCCAAAAGCGATGATGGTTACTCTAAAAACCGGATAGCAGTAATTTATGCCAGCGGCGATATTGTAAACGGTGAGGGAGGCGAAAATAATATTGGTGGCACCCGGTTTGCCGAAGAAGTGCGTAAGGCCCGCCGCGACAAAAATATTAAAGCCATTGTGTTGCGCATCAATTCGCCGGGCGGGAGCGCCATGGCTTCGGATGTAATCTGGCGAGAAGTAATATTGGCCAAAAAAGAGAAGCCGGTTATTGCTTCCATGTCCGATGTGGCGGCTTCCGGCGGTTATTATATTGCCATGGCCTGCGATACCATTGTGGCCCAGCCCAACACCATTACCGGCAGTATTGGGGTATTTGGGATGCTGGCTAACGTAGCCGGATTTCTGGATAACAAACTGGGTATAACTGTAGACCGGGTGAACACCGGGCGTTTTTCCGATATGCCCAGTATTACCCGCCAGTTAACCGCCCCGGAGCGGCAGATTGTGCAGCACGGGGTAGAACGCATTTACGACGACTTTACTTCTAAAGCTGCTGCGGGCCGCAATATGCCGGTGGCACAGTTGCGTAATTTAGCCGGCGGCCGGGTTTGGTCGGGCATAGAGGCCAAGGAGCGGGGGCTGGTAGATGTGTTAGGCGGTTTAGACAAGGCCGTAGCCATTGCCGCCAAACGGGCCGGCATCGAGAAAGAATATACCCTCAAAAAATTGCCTTACCAGAAATCGTTCTTCGAAAGTTTTATGACCAATATGGAAACCAGCGCCCGGACGCATTTTCTGAAAGCGGAATTAGGCCATTTGTACCCGTATTACGAAAGCGCTAAAAAAGTACAGCAGCTACAGGGTATTCATGTACGCATGCCTTATGATTTTACCGTTCAGTAATATAAATCTCCCATAATATAGTAGTGGCGCAATAAATATTCATCTCTGAAGAAGTGGCGCAATAAATTACTTGGTTCCCTAATCCTATTTTCTTTGTCTATTCCGTAGTAAGAATATTTTAGAAGGAGGTTGGTAGATATGATTGGGGAAAGTAGGGTTCAATCAGCCAACGAAAAGACCAGCCCGTAAACAGGAATAATGGAAAAACAAATGCAACAGCTACAGGATGCCACCGATTTCCTGATTCAGCAGACCAATAGCTTTGCCCCGGATTTTGGTATTATCCTGGGTACTGGCCTGGGCGACCTGGTTAATGATATTAAAATCCAGTACAGTTTACCTTATGAACAAATTCCCCACTTCCCGGTTTCTACCGTGGAAAGTCATTCGGGTAAACTTATTTTCGGGCAATTAGCTGAAAGAAATGTGGTCGTGATGCAGGGGCGCTTCCATTATTACGAAGGCTATACGATGGAGCAGGTTGTTTTTCCGGTGCGGGTAATGAAACTGCTTGGTATTCAGAAACTATTTGTATCCAACGCTTCCGGCGGCCTTAATCCCGATTTTTCTACCAGCGATTTAATGGTGATAACCGACCACATCAACCTGCTGCCGCATAATCCTTTGATTGGTAAAAACCTGGATGCCCTGGGCCCCCGCTTCCCCGATATGAGCGAGGTTTACGACGAAGTAATGATCCAGCAGGCCCGCGCCATTGCGTTACAGCACGGCTTTGAATTACAAACCGGTGTGTATGTCAGTGTGCCAGGACCCATGCTCGAAACCAAAGCCGAATATAAATTCCTGGCGGGCATCGGGGCCGATACGGTTGGCATGTCGACCGTGCCCGAAATTATAGCGGCGCGCCACATGGGCCTGGCCTGTTTTGCCGTTTCGGTGATAACCGATTTGTGTGTGCCGGGCAAAATAAAAAAAGTAGTGTTGCTGGATATTCTGGAGGCAGCAGCGAAGGCTGAGCCCCGTATGACTTTTTTAATCAAAGAATTAATTAGGAACCAAGATTGATGTTTTTTTGTATAAGCTATTACCTTACGAAAAGTATAAGCTGTTTTATATAATTCTAAGGTTAGCTAATTCCCATATTTAATAAGAGAATCTTTTCTATTCAATCCACCACTTCCTGCGATTTCCCCTGAGCACCTGTGTCCGGTTTGTTCATAAAGCAATGACCGGTAAAACTGTAATAAAAAGCCTTGATTTAATAAATTTGTATAATTTTTAATAAATAGAAATTTAACTGGTCATAAGTTTAAACAAACTTTATTTTAGCTGGCTAAATTAGAAAATATTTAATAATTAAGCTTGTACAGACGGTTTAACAGTGTTATTATTGCCCAAAGTTTAAGATAAATATTATGAAATGTTATTTTTCTTTAATACTTTGAAACTGCAAAAATATATAGGTGTAAATATTGCCCTGTTTTTTTCGTCTTAAAGCAGGGCTGTTTCATCTAATCAGCAACAGCTGAGATTTTTTTTTACCGCAAATATTATTATTTTTTGAATAGAATAAATACGATAATGTCAGACCAAGAGAATTTGGGTTTATATCATCCATCATTTGAACATGATTCGTGTGGTATCGGCTTTGTAGCTCATTTAAAGGGCCGGAAGTCGCATGATATTGTGGCCGATGCATTGCACATGCTATCCCGGATGGAACACCGGGGAGCCTGCGGTTGTGAAACCAACACCGGGGACGGGGCAGGTATTCTCATTCAGGTGCCCCACGAGTTTTTTGTGGATGAATGTTTAAAATTAGGGATCAAGCTGCCGCCCTTTAGCCATTATGGTGTTGGGCTGGTGTTTTTTCCGCAGGACGAAAAGCTGCGCGAAGAGTGCCGCGATATCCTGAACCGGAATATTGAGAAGCTAGGCATGCAGCTTTTGGGTTACCGGAAAGTGCCGGCTTATAACGGCGAAATAGGTGAAAGCGCCCTGAAAGTAGAACCCGTGATGGAGCACATTTTCATAAAACGGCCCGACCTGATTACGAACCCCGAAGAATTTGAACGGAAGCTATTTGTATTGCGCAATTATACCACCCGTTTGGTACGGGAATCAGTATCGTTGCCTAATATTAATGATGCTTTTTATATTGCCACCCTGTCTTATAAAACCCTGGTGTATAAAGGCCAGTTTACCACGGCACAGGTACGATCTTATTTCCCGGATTTGCAGCATAAAAACGTTGTGTCTGCCCTAGCGGTTGTGCATTCACGCTTTTCTACGAACACTTTCCCGTCTTTCCGGTTAGCGCAGCCTTTCCGGTATATCGCCCATAATGGCGAGATTAATACGGTAAAAGGTAATACCAACTGGATGGCAGCCGCAGAAGCCGGTTTTACCACCGAATATTTTTCGCGCGAAGAGCTGGATATGATTCTTCCTATCTGCGATCCAACCCAATCTGACTCGGCTAACCTGGATAACGTAGTAGAATTATTAACGCTCACCGGGCGATCGCTGCCGCACGTGATGATGATGCTGATTCCGGAAGCCTGGGACGGCAACAACCACATGAGCGAGAAGAAACGCGCCTTTTACGAATACCACGCGGCGCTAATGGAACCCTGGGATGGCCCAGCTTCTATCTCTTTTACCGATGGTAAAATTGTAGGTGCCATGCTGGATCGTAACGGCTTGCGCCCTTTGCGTTATGTAATTACTAACGATGGTCGTGTTATCGCGG